>JAFVFH010000075.1 GCA_017475525.1 Alphaproteobacteria bacterium
ATACCTAAAACACCGAGCGCCATACTCCAGCCCCACGGCAAATCCTGACGGCCGAATTTGTAAGCACTCACAATTTGAGCCGCACCGACTGCCAAGCACCAAATCGCAAAGATAATCGGCAAGGTCGCCGCTGTGATGCCCATGTTTGAGACCAAGACAATGCCGATAAGCACATCTAAAAAGCCGACGAATGTCCACCATCCGTTATCTGCCTCTAAAGATGATGTGATATAGCCTGCACCGACAACAATCAGCGCCGCACCCAAATAGAGCGCCAAGGCAATTAAGCTGATTTCGGGATTAAACCACAAGAAAAAGCCGATTAAAATCATTAAAGCGCCGGCAACGGCATGCCAAAAACCGGCGCAACAACGATAGCGCATCGGTTTATCTTTTTTTATTTCTACTTCAACCATAAGTTTTCCTTTCAAAATATTAAAACGAACAAAAACGATATAAGCACTCTTTTTTAATTTGAAAGTTCTATTTAAAAAAAATGTCGAAGAGTTATATCAAAAGGGCAAATTTAATTTTATTAAGGAGAAAAACATGAACAAAACTTTATCTGCACTCACTATTGCCTTGATGATGGGCGTATCTGCCGTAGCCATGGCCGGTGATCACGGCAAAAAAATGATGGGCGGTTTTAAGCAGGATCTTTCGCAAATGCCTGTTTCAACAGTTCAAAATGCTCAAGGCATGGCCGAAGATACGATGGTTGTGCTGCAAGGAAATATCTCAAAGCGCATCAAAAAGAACAAATATTTGTTTAACGACAACACCGGCGAAATCATTGTTGAAATCGAAGGTTATGCTTGGAACGGACAAGATGTTGCGCCGACAGATATGATCACGATTGTGGGCGAGATCGATAAAGATGATAATGTCAACATTGTGGAAGTCGATCAGGTGATGATGACCCCGCAAAACAATAATGCTAAAATGGCAAAATAAGTTTAAAAGCCTCTCGAAAGAGAGGCTTTTTTTATCAGTAAAAGAACTTGATTTTAAACTCCGGATTAGTATTGCCACGATGTTTAGTGCACGCATCTTCTATTTGTTCATTCGTAACTTTTCTTAAACAAATGCCTTGTGAACAAAACCTATCACCAAAAAGGACACTCGCTTTTGCGTTATCAGTGCCGTAAGCGCTCAACGTTTCAACCTGACTAATTGCAAAACTATACGCTTTTGCCACCAAAATAAAATTACGACAAATTTGATAAGCCAAAGGGCTATCATCATTCATGGCAACAATGTTTGCACGAAAAGTTATTGTTCTGCCGGCAATGGTATCATGATAAACATACATACGATTGCCAAAAGAATCATAAAGATAATCTTTATTTTCGGTTTTGACCATTTCAGAAGGGATTTCGCCCATTTTAACCAAATAGTGAGAGACATTTGCCAAACCTGGTGATTCGGCAAGTGTATCGATATTTTTAACAATAGAGCCGATAATCACATTCATTTCATCCATTTGTTTATTTAACTTATGTTGGCGCATCGCTTTACTATAACCGGCTAATGCTCCTGCGCTTAAAATGCCGACGATAGCCAGAACGCCCAGCATTTCGACCATGCTTCTACCATTTTCTTTGATTCTCATTTTTTCCTTCCGCAAATGATAAAAAAATTCCGTTTGAGATAAACCAAAACGGAGGAGCTGAAAGAACTGCGATAAATCAGTTAAGTTTATTCGAGGCTTTGCCCTTATATCACTTACTCCTCTCAAAAGGAGTGATTTTTATCGCAGGTGTCTTTCAAACACCGCAACCATTTTGGTTACGGCTTTTATTTTGCCACAGATCATCTGAAATGTCAAATAAAAAAATCTTGTAGAGAAAAACGGAGGGTGAATTGAAATAAAAAAGAAATGATTGTAGGGTTAAGAGAAATTAGAAGATTCCTTGACGTTTTTGCATAATGCAAAAACGAGGAATGACGTAAAGAATTTAAGGCAAAAAAATGAGCAAAATTGTCGGGGTAATGTTGCCCCTGCCCTTTAACAATGTTTTTGACTACCGCGCGCCTGATGAAGTCAAGTGCGGTGATGTGGTGCGCGTGCCTTTCGGCAAAGGGGTTGAAACAGGCGTTGTTTTTAAGTTAGAAAAAACAGCGGATTTAGATGAAAAGAAAATCAAAGCCGTTATCAAAATTTTGCCTTATTGCTTAAAACCTTCGCTCATCAAATTTGTTGAATGGGTGGCAAAATACAATCTCGCTTTTTTAGGTCTTGTTTTGAAAATGGTGCTTTGCGCCAAAGGCGCTTTTGACGACCCTAAAATGCACATTTTATATAAGCTCACGTGGAAAACTCTTGCCGACGCCAAGCTCAAAAATTCGGACGCCAGATGGCATGTGATTGATTTGTTAAAACACGCACCCTATTCAAAGGCTGAAATTATGGCCGGTGCAGGTGTTTCGGCAAGTGTTGTCGCCACCTTGATTGATGCCGGCATTTTAGAGCCGATGCCTGTTCAAAAGCAAAAGAAAATACAAAACTTAAATTTTGAAGGTACGACTGTTCAATTAACTGCTGAACAGCAAGCCGCGGCTGACTTTTTGATTAAAAGTCAGGAAACAGGATTTAATGTGACCCTCATTGACGGGGTGACCGGTTCGGGCAAAACGGAGGTCTATCTGGAGGCCGCCGTCAACGTTTTGAAACAAGGAAAGCAGGTTTTGATTTTGGTGCCGGAAATTGCTTTGACGACACAATGGCTTGAGCGTTTTGAAAAAAGGTTCGGCGTGAAACCTTATCAATGGCACAGTGCCTTAAACCCTTCTGAGCGACGCGACACATGGCAAGCTGTTTATCAAGGAACGGCAAAAGTTTTGGTCGGGGCAAGGAGTGCGCTTTTTTTGCCGTTTTGCAATTTAGGTTTGATTGTCGTTGATGAAAGCCATGATCAAACATTCAAGCAAGAAGATATGGTCAACTATCAGGCACGCGATATGGCTGTTGTGCGCGCAAAGCTCGAAAACATACCGATTATTCTCTCCACCGCAACGCCTGATTTGGAAACACTTATCAATGTTGAAGAAGGTAAATATCAATCCGTTGTCCTACAAAACAGATACGCGGCCGCCGCAATGCCTGAAATCAAGATTGTTGATTTGAAAAAAGACAAACCGCAAAAAGGCGATTGGGGGACTTCATGGCTCGCACCAACCTTAGTCCAAGCCCTAAAAGAAAACATGGAAAAAGGTGAGCAATCCATGCTCTTCTTAAACCGCCGCGGTTATGCGCCGTTGATGATTTGCAGAGATTGCGGCACAAAAATTCAATGCCCGAACTGCACCGCGTGGCTCACCGAACACAGAAGTGCGGGCAAGCTCATTTGCCACCATTGCGGCTATATGATGAGCACACCGAAAACCTGCCCCGAATGCGGTTCTGAAAGCGGGCTTGCCGCTTGCGGTCCCGGGGTGGAACGCATTGCAGAAGAAGTTAAATTCCGCTTTCCTTTCGCCAAAGTGGAGATTTTATCTAGCGACACAACTTCTTCTTTTAAAGCTATTTCGGAAGTTATCGCCAAAATGGAGCGAAAAGAAATTGACATTTTAATCGGCACGCAGATTTTAGCAAAAGGTCATCATTTTCCTTTATTAACACTTGTCGGAATCATTGATGCGGACTTAGGGCTTATGGGCAGTGATTTAAGAGCTTCAGAACAGACTTTTCAGCTTTTGTCGCAAGTTTCGGGTAGAGCCGGTCGTGGCGAAAAGAAAGGCACCGTTTATTTGCAAACCCTATGCCCTGAAAATGCCGTTTTGAAAGCTATTGTTGAAAACAACCGAGACGCTTTTATTTCCATTGAAAAAAAAGCGCGGCTTATGCTTCATTTGCCCCCATACGGCAAACTCGCCGCAATTATTGTAAGTTCACCAAACGAACAAATGGCCGAAAAAGGAGCTTATCACTTGGCTAAAATCGCGCCGCATTTGACGGGCGTTTCACTTTTAGGACCTGCGCCGGCACCGATTTATATGTTGAGAGGAAAATTCAGATACCGCTTGCTTTTGAAAACATTAAAGACTATAAATATACAAAGTGTTGTTCAGACATGGCTTAAAGATTTGAATTTGCCGTCATCTGTTAAGGTTGAGGTGGATATTGATCCTTATTCGTTTATGTAAGAAAGAAAAAGATGAAAAAAGAACCGATTAAAAATGTTGCCTATCAATATGCGTTAAGTTTGTTGAATGCAGCTCAAGAACAGGGAAAAATTGAGCAAGTGTATGGTGACGTGCTAAAGCTTCAAAACGCTTTCAAAGATGAAGCTATTTTGAAAAACATCAACAGCCCGATTTTAAGACAAACACAAAAAAAAGAGCTTATATCCCTGATGGTTAATACATTAAAATTAAACGTGCTCACCAAAAATTTTTTATATGTTCTGGCTGATAACAAACGTTTTGATGCGTTAAATGCCGTTTTAGAGGCTTTTGAAGATATTAACTTGAAAAAAAACGGTGTGACGAAAGTGTTGGTCGAAACGGCAGAACCTTTGAGCCCCACGCAAGAAAAAAAGCTCAAAGAAGGTCTTGAAAAAAAGCTCAAAAAAGATGTTATTCTATCCTATAAATTAAATGAAAATTTACTTGGCGGACTTATTTTATATTACGATTCCGTTCAAATTGACGATTCGATTAAAAGCAAACTAAAAACAATGGAACAAATGATGAAAGGTTTGAAATAATGGCAGGCAAAGCTGACGAAATATCTTCAATCTTAAAACAAAAAATTGAAAGCTATGAAATTAAAACCGACTTCAATCAGATTGGGCATGTTTTATCCATCGGTGATGGTATTGCTCAAGTTTACGGGTTAGATGATGTCGAAGAAAGTGAAATGGTTGAATTTGAATCAGGCGTCAAAGGTATGGCCTTAAACTTAAACGAAGACAGCGTTGCCGTTGTTATTTTCGGCTCCGATGAAAGCATTAAAGAAGGCGATATTGTCAAGCGTACGGGAAAAATCGTGAGCGTTCCGGTCGGCTTTGAGCTTTTAGGCCGTGTGGTCAACGCATTGGGCGAACCGATTGACGGCAAAGGTAAAATCAATGCCAAGCAATTTTCAAATGCGGAAATCAAAGCACCGGGTATTATTGAGCGCAAAAGTGTGCATGAACCGGTGCAAACAGGCTTAAAAATCATTGATGCCTTAACACCTATCGGGCGCGGACAACGTGAACTGATTATCGGTGACAGGCAGACAGGCAAAACATCTATCATTTTAGATACGATTATCAATCAAAGGCATATCAACGAAAACGCAAAATCCGAAAAAGAAAAACTTTATTGCATTTATGTTTCCATCGGGCAGAAAAGAGGATCGGTCGCACAGGTTGTCAAAACATTAAAAGAACACGGCGCCATGGATTATACGATTGTGGTGGCGGCAACCGCCTCCGAATCCGCACCGCTTCAGTATATTGCGCCTTATGCCGGTTGTGCGATGGGCGAATATTTCAGAGACAACGGTATGCACGCCATTATCTTTTATGATGATTTATCAAAACAAGCAACGGCTTACCGTCAAATGTCTTTGCTCATTCGCAGACCTCCGGGGCGCGAGGCCTATCCGGGTGATGTGTTTTATTTGCACTCAAGGCTATTGGAACGTGCTGCTAAATTAAGCGATGATTTGGGCGGTGGGTCATTGACAGCCATGCCGGTTATTGAAACACAAGCCGGCGATGTGTCGGCGTATATTCCGACCAATGTCATTTCCATCACGGACGGACAAATCTTTTTGGAAAACAATTTGTTTTATCAAGGGATTCGTCCGGCTGTTAATGTCGGCATTTCCGTCAGCCGTGTGGGCTCGGCGGCTCAAATCAAAGCCATGAAACAAGTGGCCGGCACGATGAAGCTTGATTTGGCGCAATATCGCGAAATGGTCGCTTTTGCACAGTTCTCATCTGATTTGGACATTTCTACCAAAAAGCTTATTAACCGTGGTGCGCGTTTGACCGAACTCTTAAAACAACCCGTTTATCACCCGATGCCGGTTGAAGAGCAAGTTGTTTCTATTTTCGCGGGCGTCAACGGATATTTGGACAACTTTGAGCTCAAAGAGGTCAAAAAATTTGAGGCTGAGGCTCTTCAAAAATTGAAAGAAAAACACGAGGATTTGCTTAAAAAAATACGCAATACCAAAGAATTAACAGACGAAACCAAACAAGAACTCAAAAACTTTTTTGAAACATTTACAGCTCAATTTGAAGCTCAAAAAGAGGCGGCTTAATGGCAGGTTTGAAAGAATTACGCAATCGACTGAGCAGTGTCAAATCGACCGAAAAAATCACAACGGCGATGAAGCTTGTTGCGGCTTCGCGGTTGCGTAAAGCTCAAGCGGCTTTAGAGAAAAACAAAAGCTATGTAAATCTCATAGAAAACACCGTTGCGCGCGTTTTGGTTTCATACAAAAAAGAAGAAATTGAAAAAAAAATTAAACATATCCTACCTCCGATTTTTATGGGCAAAAAAAATCCGAAAAATTATATGTTGATTGTTTTTTCATCTGAGCGCGGACTTTGCGGCAGTTACAATCAAAATGTGGCAAAGGCGGCGGCAAAGCGCATTAAGGAACTCCAAAAAGCAGAAAAAAATGTTAGAATTGTTTGTTACGGCAAAAAAGCTTATGACATCTTAAAAAAGAATTTCGGCGATTTGATTATTCATCACGAGGCATCTTTTGCAAGCGGCGGCATTTTTTATGACGAAGCGATTCATATGCTTATCAAAATCATTGAATTTACGAAAGAAAGCGGTATTGATGTGTGCGAAATCGTGCACAGCAAATTCAAAACGGCGGTTTCAAGAGAAATGGTAGCTATGCAGGTTTATCCGCTCAAAATTGAGGAAAGTGCAATGGATGAGCAAATTGATCATGTGGGTGATGCTTATTTTGACTACAAGCCTTCAAGAGAAGATGTGCTTGAAAAAGCAGCAGAAAAGCTTTTAATCGGATGCGTTTTCAGAGCCATGCTGAGTGCCGAAGCCTCGGAGCAGGGTGCGCGTATGATGGCAATGGACAACGCCACGCAAAACGCCAAAGAGATGATTAAAGATTTGACCTTAAAATACAATACCATCAGGCAATCGGCCATCACAACAGAATTAAACGAAATTATTTCAGGCGCTGAAGCCATTTAAGAAAAGGAAAATGATATGAAAAAGAAAACAGACAATACAAATCAGAACGGACACATTTCACAGGTGACCGGTGCGGTTGTTGATGTGAAGTTTGAAAACACGGAGGATTTGCCCAATATTTTAACGGCTCTTAAATGCGATAATCACGGCAAAAAGCTCGTTTTAGAAGTGGCTCAGCATATCGGTGATAATGTGGTGCGCACCATTGCTATGGATTCGACAGACGGATTGAGCCGCGGACTTGAGGTTGTCAACACCGGAAAGCCGATTGAAGTTCCCGTCGGACCTGAGCTTTTGGGGCGCATTATCAATGTGACAGGGGAAGAAATTGACGGCAGAGGTGAAATCAAGGCAAATTTGACCGCCCCTATTCATCGTGAGGCACCGGCATTTGTTGAACAATCAACCGAAACCGAAATTTTGGTGACGGGTATTAAGGTTATTGATTTGCTTGAGCCCTATTTGAAAGGCGGAAAAATCGGGCTTTTCGGCGGTGCCGGTGTCGGGAAAACCGTTTTGATTCAAGAGCTGATACATAATGTAGCGTTAGGTGCCGGCGGATATTCCGTTTTTGCCGGGGTTGGTGAACGCACAAGAGAAGGAAATGACCTTTATCATGAAATGATCGATTCGGGCATTATTGACTTAGATGGCGACAATTCAAAAACAGTTCTTGTTTACGGGCAGATGAACGAACCGCCGGGAGCACGCGCAAGAGTGGCCTTAACAGGTTTGACACAGGCCGAATATTTCAGAGATGTGGCTCACCAAGACGTATTGTTCTTTGTAGACAACATCTTCCGCTTCACACAAGCAGGATCAGAAGTTTCGGCACTTTTGGGACGTATTCCTTCTGCGGTTGGCTATCAGCCGACACTCGGCACGGATATGGGCACCATGCAAGAGCGCATCACCTCAACAAAAGACGGCTCAATCACATCGGTGCAAGCTGTTTATGTGCCGGCGGACGATTTGACAGACCCTGCGCCGGCGACGACCTTTGCGCATTTGGATGCCACAACCGTTTTATCACGCAAAATTTCGGAGCTTGGCATTTATCCGGCTGTTGATCCATTGGATTCGACAAGCCGTGCCTTAGCGCCCGATATTGTTGGCGAGGAGCACTATCAGGTTGCGCGCGGCGTGCAAGAAATTTTGCAAAAATACAATTCGCTTCAAGATATTATCGCTATTTTGGGTATGGACGAACTTTCGGATGAAGACCGTTTGACTGTTGCCAGAGCGCGCAAGATTCAACGCTTTTTATCACAGCCTTTCCATGTGGCCGAAGTGTTTACCGGCACAAAAGGCGTGTTTGTGAACAAAGAAGACACCATCAAAGGCTTTAAGGGCATTTTGGAAGGGCTTTATGATGATTTGCCCGAACAAGCTTTTTATATGGTCGGCACCATTGAAGACGCCATCGAAAAAGCCAAAAAAATAAGCGAGGCGGCTTAAAAATGGCAATAGGCTTAAAAATATATTTGCCCGACAGGGTTTTTGTGCAAACAAAAGCGGACAAAGTTTTGCTCCCTGTGATTGAGGGCAATTTGACAATTATCAATGAGCGTGCGCCGCGTTCGCAACTCTTAACCGAAGGGGTTGTTGCGCTCTTAGATGAAAACAACAATGCTTTCAAAAAGTGGAAAATCGGCGGCGGGGTGGCAGAGATTGCTGAAGATATATGCCAAATTGCCGTTGAGCAAATTGAAGAAATATAAGTCAAAAAAATCTATTGATTCTTTTTATGGCCTCTCTTGCATAAGGGAGGCTTTTTTATTTGACTTTTGATACAAAACCATGCATAATAGGCAACGTAACCAAAATGGTTGCGGTGCCAGAAAAACACTTTATAGACTGTACTCCTTTATAGGGAGTGAATGATATAAGCACTTTATGTGACGAATAAATTCGACTGAGTCTATACAGTTTTTCTGCTCCCACTTTGGATATTTTCTGAAGTGATTTTTTTATTTAACAATAACGTTATGAAAGGACTCGAAACCCGTCATTAAAGGAATCAAAGATGAGCAAGCTTGCCGCGCTCCACTTGATTCGGAATCTAAAGAGATCCTGAAATAAATTCAGGATGACGATGAGGGGTTCAGGATGACGCAAAAAGAAAAATTAGGAGAAAAAATATGAAACACAGTCAATTTATATTTGTATTAATGGCAACAACGGCTTTCGGTGCGGCAAATGTTTATGCTGACAGAGCGGGCGATGAAGGTGTGGCGGATGCATGCGGCACGGGGTGTTCATACACGATTTCCGAAGATGGTAAAACATTGACTATTACCGGCACAGGTACGGATGCAACCATCAAAAATGATGCTTTTGCATATAGCGATGATACTCGATTTACCAATATTGAGAATGTTATTGTGACAGGAACGATATCTTCAATCGGAGATTATGCATTTCTCAACAAAAACTTGACCTCTGTGACGATTTCTGATTCGGTTACGTCAATTGGAAATGGTGCATTTCATTCTAACAACCTGACCTCTGTGACGATTCCCGATTCGGTTACATCAATAGGCGGATGGGCCTTTAATGAGAATAACCTGACCTCGGTTGTGATACCAGATTCAGTCACTTCAATCGGAAATTATGCATTTTATGACAACAACCTAATCTCGGTTGTGATTCCCGATTCCGTCACTTCAATAGAAGATTATGCATTTTCTATGAACAACCTGACCTCGATTGTGATTCCTGATTCTGTTACTTCAATCGGAGAGTACGCATTTTTTAACAACAACCTGACCTCGGTGACGATTCCCGATTCAGTCACTTCAATAGAAGATTATGCTTTTGGATTTAATTACCTGACTTCGGTTGTGATACCTGATTCTGTTACTTCAATCGGAGAGGGTGCATTTCTTTTATCTCAAGCAAATGATTTAGTCTGTAGCGCTGAAAACTTGCAAAGATATCTAGATGCATCAGGTAAATTTGCATATTCGGGCGACATCAATCTCACATGTACAACAGGCGATTGTTTGGCAAAGCTGCAAGCTTGGGATGAATCAAATGACACAAATTATGTCGCACGCGCGGTAATTCAGATTACCAATGCTGACGGCAGTATTTCAAGCTATAAAAACGGCATTTTTCAGTCCAGAATAGCCCAAGGCACGGACGGCAGTACTTATGCCTATGATGAAAACGGCAATCTTATTGCCATTAAAGGCAAGCGTATCTATACCATCGATGAGGCAACAAAACTTTCCAAAAAAACAGGTAACACCTTCCGCCTCCGTTATAAATAAAACAACAACCGTCATGGCTCGCTGAGCCTGAAAGGCGAAACAAAAAAGTCATGCCTCGATTCCGTTAGGAATCGTCAGGGCATCTACGAATTTTATTTTTTTTTAATTCGTAGACCCCTTGACGCGCTCGGCTTTTTAAGCCTCGGCGAGGGGTGACTTTATTATTATCACCCTCTCCAAACCTCTTCTTGAAAGCTAAAGCTTTCTTCGGTCACTTG
>JAFVFH010000076.1 GCA_017475525.1 Alphaproteobacteria bacterium
TACTTTCTTTTGTAAGTTTTGTATTTCATATTTTTGTTGCATTTTAACCTCTTATAGAAGTGATTTCTTTGTATCTCTTCTTCAAAAGTCTTGCAACTTTTATCCTATTTTGAGTCTCACATGTTTCTGAACTAGGTCAGTTCGTTTGCAAGAGATAAATTTTTTGCTTGCAATTTGTGTGATTTCATGTATATTGGCGATCGTCCCTTGCCGGATCGAAGTCGGTTCGGCTATACAAGTAACCGGCCCTTTATCGGGCCATTTGTTGAGTAATCCATAAGGAGATATTGAAATATGGCAAACTATGAAAGCGTATTAATCGCTCGTCAAGATCTCGGTGCCGCTCAGGTCAACACGCTTGTTTCTGAATTAAGCGATGTGATCAAAAGTGAAGGCGGTGAGGTCGTTAAAGTTGATAACTGGGGTTTGAAAAATCTCGCTTATCGCATTAAGAAAAACCGCAAAGGATATTATGTTTTGTTAGATATCGTTGCTCCGGCAAATGCTATCAGTGAATATGAACGTCGTATCAGATTAAACGAAGACGTTATCCGTTATATGACGGTTCGCGTTGATGAGTTCAATAATGAAGTCGCCTCTGATGAAGAGATGGCTGCAATTGATGAAGCACAGGGAGCATAAGATCATGGCAAAACAAACATTTTTCAAAAGAAAATCTTGCCCGTATTCAGGCGAAAATGCTCTGAAAATTGACTACAAGGATGTTAAACTTCTTTCTCGTTACGTTTCGGAAAAGGGAAAGATTATTCCTTCGCGTATTACTTCTGTTTCAGCTAAAAAGCAAAGAGAATTGGCTCGCGCTATTAAACGCGCCCGCTATATCGCTCTGTTGCCGTATGTTGCTATGTAGGAGGGTGTGATGGAAGTTATCTTACTTGAACATGTCGAAAAATTAGGCAGAATGGGTGATAAAGTAACCGTTAAAACCGGTTATGCCCGCAACTATTTGTTGCCGCAGAAAAAAGCTTTGCGCGCAACTGAAGCTAACTTGGCTTATTTTGAAGCTCAAAAAGCAGCTCTGGAAGCTCATAACAAAGAATTGTTTGAAAGCGCTTCTAAAGTTGCCGAATCTTTGAACGGCTTTAGCGCTGTTTTGATTCGTCAGGCTGCTGAAACCGGTCAGTTGTACGGTTCGGTAACAATCCGCGATATTGCTGCGGCAATGAAAGATGCCGGATTTGATGTCGCTCGCCGCTATATTTATCTGGAAAAACCGATCAAAGATTTAGGTATGTACCGGATTAAATTGAATTTGCACCCTGAGGTATCTCAAACAATTCTGGTTAATGTGGCCAGAAGTTCGGAAGAGGCTAAAAAACAGGCAAAAGCATATAATCAAGAATAAAGCGATGAGCTTGTCGAAAATAAAAAACCTCGGTTTCGTGCCGAGGTTTTTGCTTTAATAAAACAATATTATCTGAATTTAAGAATAACACCTTTGTTTTGGGAATCATTCATGGTTGAGCACAAGTCCATGGCCTTTTGGACGGTTACCGGCATTTGGTTGGAGCAAACATGCGAGCCTTGATCGCCGGTGCAGCCGTATGTTGATGAAATAGAGCTGTCAACACCGGCGGCGATTAAGCCGGCAGAAGCACCGCCCCAATCTTGAGTGAGGACGTCAATGCAAGCGTCTTCCGGCAGACCAAGATAATGAATGGAGAAGGCTTTGCCATCGCCGTCAACGGATAACAGAACTTTACCACCGAACGGATTAGTGCCATGAAAGGTTTGAGTAGAAAGTATAGTATTGCAAGGTTGATTAGGATTATAACTTCCGTTCCTCTTGCATTCACTTTGATATAGCTCATCAAATTCCATATATGCTTCTGTCGAATCAAAGCGCCCATAAGGAGGAAATGCATGAGCATTGAACCAATCAGCTGCAGACATAGATACTAATTGGGATCCTTCACTATAATCAATCAGCTCCTGCGGGATGATTTTGGCTTTGCCAAGGACGCCGATGTTGAGGCCGGCGTAGTTGGGACGGGTGCCGTAAAGCATGTGGACACCGTTGGCGATTTGAGTGATTTGATCAATGGTTTTGTTGGTGCGGTATTTTTGCATGGCTTTGGAATAGCCGGCGATGCCTCCCACTGACAGAACGCCGATGATGGCGAGAACGCCGAGCATCTCAATCATACTACGACCGGATTGGTTTGTTTTTGTTTTCATGTTACTTTTCCTTTTGCTTTAAGATTTGGGAGTCCCCTTGAATTTTTCGCTTTCAAAGCGAAAAATAGGGGTGACTTTATCTGATTAAAAATACTTTTTTTCACATTACCCCCCGCAGCAAAAAAGGCAAGGATTTTTTATA
>JAFVFH010000077.1 GCA_017475525.1 Alphaproteobacteria bacterium
ATAATATGACGAATTTGGAATTGGTCTTAAATATGTTGGCTGAAGTTTCGGCAACGGAAATGTGAAGAACCATCCGGCTAACGCCGGAGGTATCTCCGTTCCCTCCAAGCTGCGCTTGCCAATCCGACTGAAAGTCGGCTTGGAATTCGCTTTCCACCGGCTGACGCCAGTGGTTTGCGCATTTGATGTTATCAAAGACGCAAAATCCGAAAGGATTATCGCAAAATGCAAAGGTTGCCAGAGCCGGCGGAGAAGTTGCAAAAAAGGCACGCAAGGAATTAGAAGATAAAACCGGCAAAAAGGTTATCACGAATAAAAATGCCAAACAATCGCTCAACCAAATTGAAAATTTTACCGATTAAAAAGAGCTTGAGGCAATGGCTTTGAAGAATTTATAAAGTTATTTCATTTAGCAAGCTTAAAAAGCATCTTGACATTTTGACAAAAAACAGCTATTTTGATGTCAAATCAAAATGTTTCTGTTAAATTTTTAATCTTTTTATTATGCATCTCAGGTATATCACGTGTTCGGGGACGAATGAGTCCACCGACATCAAGGGTTTAATCAACCTGCTCAAAAAGTATCAATACTTTGCCGAAATCGGCGTTCAGGTTTCAGACAAACAATCGCCCAAAGGCGGTGAACGGCTTGAATGGATTCATGATTTGGTTCATGCACTGAAGTTTGCCGATCGGACCATCAATGCCGCGTTGCACGTCAACCAAGGCTGGGTAGAGCAAATGTGCCGCGGGATTGTTGTTCCTGAGCTTGAAGAACTGATTGGCCTGAAAAATGTTATGGGCTTGCCGTTTTTCAGTCGTATTCAGCTCAACTTCAAACTCGGACGCGATGATGTCAGTCCGAATTGTGCCGACACGCTTGTGACGCTTCAAAAGCATCTTAACAGGCGCTTTATCCTTTCGTTTAACGAAAGCAATGAACGTATTGTGCGCGAATTGTATTTGAAAGGCCTCTGGTTTGATTGCCTTTACGATTCGTCCTTTGGCAAGGGCATACTGCCGGCCTTTCGCGCAAAGCCTGCTTTTACGCACATTGTTCAAGGTTATGCCGGCGGCATTGACCCTGAAAATGTCACCTTAGAACTTGATAAAATTGCACGTGCCATCAAAAATTCGCCCTCACACGGTGTGTTCTACATTGATGCAGAAAGTGGGCTCCAAGGCGATGACGGGTATTTGTCGCTTGAAAAGTGCGAAACCTATCTCATAAGAGCAAAGAATTGGGCTTATGAGGATGACGACGATGATTGATTCTGCTAAAAAAAACAACCGCATAATGAACTGTCCCCCAAAGTTTGGACAGTTCATAAAAGGCGGTTGTTTTTTGTTAACCATAGCGCAGGGAGAATAAAATGACATCAAAAAATAAAAATTTGCGTCTTTTGATGTTTTTTTAGAAAAATATTTGTATCGTATTTTCAGCGCCGAAAATATGATATTTTTTTATTTATAGCGAATACTCACGCGATTGACTTTGCCGCTTGCCTCTTCTGCCTCTTTTAATGTATAAATACGCCGCAGGACATATTTCGGCAAGTCATCAAAACTGTCGTATGTTTTTGAGCCGACTTTGATTTTTCCGTTGCTGTCAACTGTATATCGTTTTAATTTATCCAAAGCTTCAGGATTATTTTCACCGATTAAATCCCTGCAGGACCGCTCACTTGTATCTTGGCAATAAATGTAGGCATCTGTTCCAATAAACGAATTTTTATCAATTGAAATTACACCATCGCCAATCACAACACTTTGAAGGCTTGCTACATTCTTAAAAACCTTAGGTCCGAGTGTCTTGACCGAATCAGGTATAACAATACTTTTTAAATCCCATCCCCAAAATACAGCCTCTCCGATTGTTTCAACACTATCTGGTATAATGATATTGTCAATTGACTTAATATTTTGAATAGAACCTCCTTCAAGCACTTTTAGATTTGCCGGCAGTTCAAGATGTGTTAAACCCGATGAATGTAATGCGTTTGCTCCGATTTCAACAACAGAGTCCGAAAATGTGATATTTTCAAGGTTTGTTGCCCCTAAAAAAGCCGAATTACCAACGCGCGTTATGCCGTCAATCGTGATATCCGTGATTTCCGTGTTTCCCTTTGGTGTATTGCCCCACGGCGCTGTCGTAACATACACCCCTTCACTTTGATACCAACCATAATCTTTCATTTCGCCTGTGCCCGTAATTGCAAGGTTTGTGCCTTCTAAACGCGCAGTGCATAAATCATCAGCCGTTTTGCCACAGTCCCAACAGTTGTTGTCTAAATCATCACCGCAAGTATTAGCCGCATTTGCATTAAAACTTAAAAATAACCCTAAAATCAAAACGTATTTTTTCATATTTTTTCTCCTTATAAAAGAACATGGATATTATTTTTATCACCCTCTCCAAACCTCCCCTCTCTGAAGCGTTCATGTTGAACGCAAGGGGGAGGATTTAAAAAAATGACATTACAAAAAAATCCGCTCTCACGAGCGGCAGGGGAGTTGAACAATCATACTAAGAGAAATGACTCCGACAGCCTTTAGGTTTTAACCTTGTACATACGCCATCGGCTCCCCACCTATGCGGGGAATTTAAATACCAAAAAAAGGCATCCGAAAAGGATACCATTTCTGGTATCTCTTAGTATTGAGCCGTTCAAAGCCCCGAACCTCTCGGTTCTCAATGAAATTTCTTTCATTGTGCCTTTATTATAACAACGGAAAATTCTTTTGTAAAGAAGAAAATCAAGAATTTATAAAATCTTATTTCGGCTCAAATAAGCATAAAGCTCTTCGGCCATTATTTGCTGACCTTTGGCATTCGGGTGTATGGCATCTTTATACAATTCTTCCAAGTTTTGAGCTTTCCACTTATCATATCGCGCAAAAAAGCTGACATTCCACTCTTTGCATATTTTTTTGATGATTTGATTATAGCGCTCAACATCTGCATTGCAACGTATGAGCGAAGCTTGATCGGTATATCTGTTTTCAATCACCGGTATTAAATCCGTCACCACAATTTTGGCTTTTGTCAGGGCTAAAACATCAAGCAATTTATGCCAATACATCACACGCGCACCCTCTGAAAAATCGAGTGTCCAATCACTGTCTTTTCGGCGTCGCAAATCATTGATACCGACATTGACGATAATTAAATCAAAATGCCGTGACAAAACTTCATGAACGGCTCTGTTTGTTGCATCTGCAATATTATCTCCCGATTGCGACATATTGCTGAAAAGATAAGCCCCTTCTCTTTGAGCTTTTATCATTTTCGCGAGTCTTAAAAAAAAGCCGAGATCTTCGCTATCTTCATAACCATGTGCGATTGAATCACCAACCATACCAATACTGTAAATCATCTGAGAACCTTTCAATATTGAAATATCAAAATAAGAATAAGCTGAAATACTTTATATTTTTTTAATTTGGAGCAGGCAACGGGAATGCGCTGTTTTCAACAGCTCGAGCGGTTTGATTTGTAACACTCGCAAATCGCGCTCTCGCTTTTTGCTCGCGGGCAAATCGGCACCACAAAGGTCTCAAAGGTACATTTAGTACCTTTTCGCCACTTTGTGCCCGTTTCGGGTTCGATTCCCACTTTTGCTCCAATAAAAATGACCGCATAAAGCGGTCTTTTTATTGGAGCAGGCAACGGGAATCGAACCCGCATTAAAAGCTTGGGAAGCTCTCATTCTACCATTGAATTATGCCTGCAATGTGAGGATAGATATAACACATCATCAAAACAAAAATCAAGAACTATTTTCATATATACAAAAAAAGCACCTTTTTTTTTGAGGTGCTTTTAAATTAATCGTTGTCATTATAATGGTTTGAATCACCCTGCCAAACCCAAGCCCAACACATGATCAAAAACCACCAAATAAAGAGGCCTATCGAAAAGAGAAAGTATAGCGCCACCCCGAAGAGAAACACGAAAAGCAGAAGGCATATCAAAGTAAAAAAGAATCCTACAATCCAACGCATACTGCCAACCAACGATTCCGGCGCAAAGCATGCCGTGACAACAAGCAAGATACAACAGCAAAGAAATGCCACCCTCACCCATCTTTGAAGATTTTTGTTTTTAAACTCAAGGAACGCAGGATACACTGAGTTTATTTCCTTTTCACGCCACCATAAAAAAGTTAAAACAGTGACTATTGCGGCAAGCACAATAAGTAAAACATAAAAAATGTCCATAACAAATAAGATTAAAATAGCAAAACTTCATAACTTTGAAACTGTTCTTCTTTGATCAAAAAATTTCAAAAATGTCAATATTTTTTGCTTTAACCTTGACTTAAAAGCCATCACATAGTAAAGAAAGTAAACCTGATGCGGAGAATTTGATGTCCTTAAAAAATGAAGCAAAAAAAAGCGCCCCGCGCAACAAAACCCTCATTTTAAGCGATAAAGATAAAACGAGCTTAAAAAAGCGTTTGCTTTCCCTTCAAGACCTTGAAAACGGCGCGGATATCACAAACAAAACAATCAATGCCGATTTACTCAAAGCCTTAAAATATCTGCCGGACGGCTTTGCCGATTTAATCATTATTGATCCGCCGTATAACCTCACAAAAGATTTTGGCGGCAATACCTTTACAAAAATGAGCAACAAAAAATATGAAGCTTATTTAAAAACATGGTTTCCGGCTGTTTGCAAAAAGCTCAAACCAAACGGCTCGCTTTATATGTGTGGTGACTTTAAATGCACATCCGCCCTTGAACGTGCGATGGAAAAAGAGCTCACGATTTTAAACCGCATCACATGGCAGCGTGAAAAAGGACGAGGCGCCGCAAACAACTGGAAAAACGGCATGGAAGATATATGGTTCGGTGTTAAAAACCCAAAAGAATATTATTTTAACATCAAAGCCGTGATGATGCGCCGCAGGGTTTTTGCCCCCTATAAAGAAGGCGGTGTCCCCAAAGACTGGAAAGAAACGCCTGACGGCAACTTTAGAGACACCTGCCCTTCAAACTTTTGGGATGACATCTCTATTCCGTTTTGGTCGATGAGCGAGAACACCCCACACCCAACGCAAAAGCCTGAAAAACTTTATGCCAAACTCATTTTGGCCTCTTCAAAAAAAGGCGATGTTGTTTTTGATCCGTTTTTGGGAAGCGGCCCGGCAAGCGTTGTCGCCAAAAAATTGGGGCGCAAATACGTGGGCATTGAATTAAACGAAGAATATGCCTTAATGGCTGAAAAGCGTTTGAAAGACGCTTCAAAAGACAAAACCATTCAAGGCTACAACGACGGCGTTTTTTGGGAACGCAACACTTTGGTGATGCAGAAAAAGAAATAAATTTCTTTTACTTATATCTTAACTTGAAAGTATTACCGGTCGGTTTAGAAAGCCGTTCTGCTTCTTCAATGGTATAGATGCGTTTCATTATCCCTCTTATTTTTTTGCCATTTTTATCATACGCAGTTCTTTTTCCGTTTGCATCATATTCATATGATTCTATCATTTCACCAAATACCCCATATTTAGCTTTTGGCCTTTCTAAATTCTCATCGCTTGGATCATAAACAAGCATATTTCCATCTTCATCAAAAGAAAAAATTTCTAACACTTCCCCCGTATAATCATGTATTTTTTGTCCACCAGTTAAATTACCATCTTCGTCTTCTTGCCATTAATAGCTATATTCATAGAATTCTCCCACCTCTACACTGAACAAATTTCCTTCGACAGACCTGGGACGACCATTAGTATCATAACCTACTAAATTGTAAGACTCTTCACCTCCCTGATATTCATACGTATAAAAATCTAACCCTGTAAAGTTTCCTTCTGTGTCATACGTTCTAATCTGACTGGATATTGGCTTACCATCTGAATTATATGCATTAGTACTTTCATATCTTGAACCATCAGCATATGTCATAATCTGCGAAAGTGTACCATCACCATATGTCGTGGAGCGAGTATTGCCTTTACCTTCTTCATAAATGGGACGTCCTTGATCATCATATTCCCGTTTTATAGTAAAAGTTTCTTCTTCCCAAACAACGTTCTGAACAGCGTTGAAATGTGTTGCTTGTGTATAAATTTCCGTAACCCTATTACCTTCTACAATTTTTTCTAACTTAACGCAACGTCCTCGTTCGCCAAAACCAGGACCTGATATATCCATCTTTTCATATCCATCAGGACAATCAGCTCCATATACATTTGAAGCTGTAAAAAACACCCAAAATGCGAAAAATAAAATCCTTTTCCTCATATTGCTTCTCCTAAAATAAAAAAGTCACTTTTGAAAGAGGAAAAGTGACTGGAAGAGACAAACTATTAACATGTAAATAGTGCGGTATATTTACCGCATCGGCTATTTTACCGCCTTCCAGTCTTTCGACTTTCAGGCTTAATTTACATGTTATGAGGTTGTCTACCCCAGACGGACCTTTCCATCCATCCAAAACTTATTATGCCTTCTTTGCTCTCAAATAGCAAGCTTTTTTTTGCAAAAAAAAGAAGGTGTGTCATAAAAAAAAATGACAAACCTTCTTTTCGAGATTTTTCTTTTAAGGGCTTCTAAAATGACTAAGCTGTGGCTTATATCCCTTGTGTACTCGCACTATATATAATCAGTGCCTCAAATTCGGTATCACCCTTAGGCTACAAAATCTCTGTATGTCAAAGAACTCATAATTTTCAAAATTACTGTATTTTCTTGCTTTATACCTTTTTTGATAGAAAAAGTCAAGTTCAAAACGAAGCTAAAAAAATATTTTTCTTGCTTCTTGACAACGCTTTTTTCAAACACTACCTAAACATTAGTTTGAAATTTAATTAAAGGACAGTATCAATGAAAATTAAACCTTTACATGATCGCGTTTTAGTCAAACGCATTGAAGATTTAGAAAAAACAGCCGGCGGAATCATCATTCCGGACACGGCAAAAGAAAAGCCCTCCGAGGGTATTGTTGAAGCGGCAGGAAATGGTCGCATGACCCCTGACGGCAAGCTTGCACCGATGACAGTTAAAGTCGGTGACCGCGTTTTGTTCGGCAAATATGCCGGAACGGAAGTCAAGGTTGACGGTGAGCCGAGACTCATTATCAGAGAAGAAGATATTTTAGCAATTGTAGAATAAAAAGAAAGGATATAAAAATGGCTGCAAAAGATATAGAATTTGGCACGGAAGCTCGTGCAAAAATGCTCAAAGGCGTTGAAAAACTCGCCAAAACAGTTAAAGTAACTTTAGGCCCTAAAGGTCGCAATGTGATGCTCGATAAATCTTACGGCGCACCGAAAATCACCAAAGACGGTGTTTCGGTTGCCAAAGAAGTCGAGCTTGCTGACAAGTTTGAAAACATGGGCGCACAGCTCGTTAAAGAAGTGGCTCAAAAAACGGCTGACAAAGCAGGCGATGGCACAACAACGGCAACAGTTTTGGCTGAAGCCATCATCACGGAAGGCTCTAAAGCCGTTGCCGCCGGCATGAACCCGATGGACTTAAAGCGCGGTATTGATATGGCCGTCACAGCTGTTGTTGAAGATGTGAAATCCCGCTCGAAAGAAATCAAAACATCTGAAGAAATCGCTCAAGTCTGCACAATTTCAGCCAACGGCAACACCTCAATCGGCGAATACTTGTCAAAGGCAATGGAAAAAGTCGGCAACGAAGGTGTAATCACCGTTGAAGATGCCAAAGGTTTGGAAACAGAGCTCGATGTTGTTGAGGGTATGCAGTTTGACAGAGGTTTCTTATCACCCTATTTTATGACCAATGCCGAAAAAATGAACTGCGAATATGACAATCCGTATATTCTGTTTTATGATCAAAAAATTTCAAGCTTGCAACCGATGTTGCCTGTTTTGGAAGCCGTTGTTCAATCGGGTCGTCCGCTTCTCATCATCGCAGAAGACATTGAGGGCGAGGCTTTGGCAACCTTGGTTGTCAACCGTATCCGTGGCGGCTTAAAAGTTTGCGCCGTTAAAGCTCCGGGCTTTGGTGACAGAAGAAAAGAAATGCTCAAAGATATGGCTGTTTTAACAGGCGGACAAGTTATTTCCGAGGAGCTCGGTATGAAGATTGAAAATGTGACCCTTGATATGCTTGGCACAGCCAAACGCATTGAAGTCACAAAAGATGACACAACAATCATTGACGGCGCGGGCAACAAAGAAGATATCAAGGCAAGAACCGCTCAAATCAAAAACGAAATTGAAGCCACAAAATCTGATTATGACCGTGAAAAACTTCAAGAACGTTTGGGCAAACTCTCGGGCGGCGTAGCTGTTTTACGAGTCGGCGGTGCGAGCGAAGTTGAAGTCAAAGAGAAAAAAGACCGCATTGATGATGCCTTAAATGCCACACGTGCGGCCGTGAAAGAAGGTGTTGTGGCTGGCGGCGGTTGCGCGCTCTTATACGCCACAAAAGCTTTGGACGGCTTAAAACCCTTAAATGACGACCAAAAAGTCGGTATCAACATCATCAGAAAAGCCATTCAGGCGCCGATTCGCCAAATTGCGGAAAACGCAGGTGTTGACGGCGCGGTTGTTGTCGGCAAGCTCTTGGAAAGCAAAGATGTGAACTATGGCTACAATGCGCAGGAAGGCGTTTATACCGACCTTGTCAAAGCAGGTATTGTTGACCCGACAAAGGTCGTGCGCACGGCTTTGCAAGATGCGGCTTCCGTCGCAGGCCTTGTGATTACAACAGAGGCGATGGTGACCGAAGCACCGCAAAAAGAATGCCATTGCGGGCATGGTGAAGGTGCCGGCATGGGCGGTATGCCCGGCTCGATGGGTTTCTAAGCTCAAGAGAACACAATATGAAGAACCATCCGGCTAACGCCGGAGGTATCTAAAGTTCCCTCCAAGCTGCGCTTGCCAATCCGACTAAAAGTCGGCTTGGAATTCGCTTTCCACCGGCTGACGCCAGTGGAAAGCGCATTTGATGTTATCAAAAAGACTCGAAAAAAAATCGAGTCTTTTTCTTTTTTTTGCTTGCAAGAAGTCAAAAAATATGCTTTAATGAAAGCTCAAACGAAATATTTATGTTTAACCAAAAAAAATAGGAAAAGTTATGGGAAAATTAGCATCTCTCGAGAACGTAAACACGGTTGTGTTAGGTGAAAAGTTGAATGAGTTCATCGCTCAAAACGGCACGAAAGCAGTTTCCAACTGCAGATTGGTGAAAATGTCATTGTCGGAAAAGGTTCATCATTTTCCGCAAAACATCCCTTTCATCGCAGCTGTTGTGGAGTGTGAAGGCGGCAAGCAAGCCATATTCTTCATCAAGCGTAAGAAATACGCTTTGGTGGAAGGCGCTGCTGTTTCGTCTTCAAAAAACGTCGGCGAAGCTTTCGAGCTTGACAACGTGAAATACGTGCTCGAGGATACTATCAACGGAATGCCGCGCTACAAGCCGGTTTATCCGAAGCCGCGCACACGCAAGGCTGTCAAAGTTGAAGAATAAATCTTAAAAACACTTTGATATATGAAAGAATTATTATTAACGGCAGTCATGGTCACGGGTGTGGCTTTGATTGCGGCGGATGCGGGCCCGAAAAAGCCTGAAAAGAAACCTCAGATGCCGCGTCAATACGCCATAGAGGTCAGAGACGAAGCCCTAGAGGAATTACGTCTCAAAAACAAATTTTCACGCCGGAACCCTACGCCACCGAGGCGCTAGCAAACCGGGTTCCTAAAAAAGCAAAATTCCTTTGTTTTCCCCTCTTGTTTTTTTGAGAGGGGTTTTGATTTTTAAAAACTTGTGGACGACTTTTTTTTTGATTTAAGCTATTATTGAAATGTGATATTTAAAGAGCAGTTACATAATTTTTTTTAAGGTCATTTAAAATGAAATTTACGATTGAAAGAGCAACATTGTTAAAAACACTCAGCCACATGCAAAGCATTGTTGAGAAAAGAAACACAATTCCGGTTTTATCAAACGTCCGTTTAGAGGCTTTGGCCGACTCGATCAGCTTTAAGGCAACGGATATGGACACGGAAATCACCGAAATTGCAGATGCAAAAATCGCAGAGACGGGCGCAACAACGGCTCCTGCTCATATGCTCTATGACATTGTTCGCAAATTAAGCGACGGTGCTGAAGTGGAGCTCACCTTCCCTGATGAAAAGGGGCAACTTTCCATTTCATCAAACCGCTCAAAATTTTCACTTCCGACTATTGCTGTTGAAGATTTTCCGGTGATTTCGGGCGATACTTTGCCAATCAACTTTAATATGTCAAAGGAAGACTTAAAAGATGTGATTGATCGCACGCAATTTGCCGCTTCAACCGAAGAAACAAGATATTACTTAAACGGTTTGTATATCCATGCTAAAGCAGAAGGCGAAACAAAAGTTTTGCGCGTTGTCGCAACGGACGGTCACCGTTTGGCCTGTGTTGAAGCTCCGTTGCCTGAAGGTGCCGAAAAAATGAATGGGGTGATTGTGCCGAGAAAAACGGTTGCCGAAATCAGAAAGCTTTTAGATGACAGCACAACGGAAAGTATTGCTCTTTCGCTTTCCGAAAACAAAATCCGTTTTGTCTTAAAAGACATCACCTTAACATCTAAGCTCATTGACGGCACATATCCGGATTATGAGCGTGTTATTCCGACCGGCAATGACAAAGTTTTGCAACTTTCAGCCAAAGAGCTTTCAACGGCGGTTGACCGCGTTTCCGTTGTGGCTGAACGCACGCGCGCCATCAAGCTCATCACCGCTAAGAATCACCTTGTGATTACAACATCAAGCCCTGATTTAGGCAGTGCTTTGGAGGAATTAGAGGCAACATACGATTCGGATGCCTTGGAAGTCGGCTACAATTTCAGATATTTGCTTGATATTTTGTCTGTGATTAAGGGCGACAATGTAGAACTCACGTTTTCTGACAGCTCATCGCCGTCTATCGTGCGTGATACGGCCGATTCGTCCGCCATTTATGTTTTGATGCCGATGCGCGTATAAAAGATGATGGCGGCGTATCAAATTTCAGAAGTTGTCAAGGAAAAGTCAGGCGTTGTGCGCCTGACTTTAACTGACTTTAGAAATTACGCTTCATTAAGGCTTGAGCCGGAGATTTGCCCCATCATTATCACTGGCGAAAACGGCTCAGGCAAAACAAACATTTTAGAGGCTATTTCTTTTTTGACCCCCGGAAGAGGTTTGAGATCTGCTAAAATGGCAGATATCAAGCGCCTCACCCCTGCCGTTGTCGGCACAGGATACGTTGAAAGCAAAAACTTTTCATGGGCCGTTTCGGCCGACATCATCAAAAACAGTGAAGAATATACCCTTGCGACAGCCGCACAGAAAAATGCAAAAGAAAATGACGATGAGTGGCATACTTTTGAACGCCGAATTGTGCAAATCGACGGGCAAAAAGTTTCAACGCAAGCCGAACTCGGTAAATATTTATCCGCCATTTGGGTCACCCCGCAGATGGATCGCATTTTTTTGGGCGGTCCTCAGCCACGGCGCAGTTTTTTAGACAGGATTGTTTATACTTTCGATTTGGAACACGCGAAACGAACATCAACCTTTGAGCACCTCTACAAAGAATGGTATCGCCTGATTAAAAACGGGGTTAAAGACAATGCTTGGCTTTTGAGCCTTGAAGAACAAATGGCCGCCATCGGTGTTTCAATCGCGGCTGCAAGGCGCGAAATTATTGCACGACTTAACACCTTTATTGAAAAAGAACCTGACGATGTTTTCCCGAATCTAAAGCTCGAACTTGACGGTAAAATCGAGCAAATGCTTGACACACACCCTGCCATTGACGTGGAAGACTACTATTTGAACAGCCTTTATCAAAGCCGAAAAAACATTTTGCAAAACGATTCGATTGAAGGGGTAAACCGCACTGATTTCAAGGTTTATTTCAAAAAGAAAAATATGCCTGCCGAACTTTGTTCAACGGGCGAACAAAAATCTTTGCTCGTCAGCATTATTTTAGCGCAAACAAAATGCCAGATTCTAGACAAAGGTTTTACACCCGTTTTGCTCCTTGATGAAGTGACGACGCACTTAGACGATATCAAACGCGACGCACTTTTAGAAAAAATACGAGATTTGAATTTGCAGGCGTTTATCACTTCAACAGATAGAAATGCTTTCAAAATCTTAAAAAATGACGCTGAGTTTTTTGAAGTGAAAAATAACAGCGTCATCAAGCGTTAAACTGAGATTATTTATATCTGAGCCTAAACGTATTACCTGTTTTTTTGGAAAGGCGTGTTGCTTCTTCGAGGGTGTATATACGTCTTGTCCTGATAACCTTGCCACTTTTATAAATAGCAGAGGTGCCATCAGGAAATACCACACGCTCGGCAGAACAACCTGAAATGTTGCCATAAGCACAGATGATATCGATTGATTCGCAACTTTGTGAAGTGCAATCTTTGCGTGTTGATGTTTGTCTACCTCCGTTGTAGCTATAAGAAACTTCTTCTGATGGAGTGCTTGTATTAATATTATCAAGACTGTTATATATCGTTTCTGAAATCATATTCCCATCCGCATCATATGTGTAACGAGATTGGTTAGAAGCAATTTTATTATTGATATTATCAGAGCCTGAATAAGTTGTTTTTGAAGTCATATTTCCTTTGGAATCATAAGTATAAGCATATCCAGTAATAAGATATATTGGGTAAGAGCTTGTACTCCATATTAAATTTCCGCTATCATCATATTTGTAAGTTTGTCTTGAGGTATAGAAACCATTCCATAATACACTTTCCGTAATTTGCCCGTTAGAGTTACATGTGCATTCCCGACCTTTAGAACAACCTTGTGTGTTTTCGGGGCAAACATCGGCATATACGTTTGCATAAGGCAAAATCGTGCAAAACATTAATGCAAATATAAATTGATTATTTTTCATAATTCATTCTCCTGTTTGTATAGATGTTCGGGATAAACCCAAACATGACAGTTAAGACGCCAAAAAAATCCGCTCAATTGAGCGGCAGGGGAGTTAGCAAATCATGTAGTGGTTATGACCCTGATGATCTTTAGGAAGAATCCTTGTACATACACCATCAGCTCCCCACCAAAGCGGGGAATTTCAGATACAAAAAAAAACAGCATCAAAAGTGATACTATTTTACATGTATCACCACTACAAGAGCCTGCTACAGCCCCGAACCTCTCGGTTCTCAATGAAATTTCTTTCATTGTGATTTCATGATAACAAAAAAAATCTCTTTTGTAAAGTAAAATAAACATTTGCTTGCATTTTGAAAAAATTTAAGCTAAAACCGCAGAAGTAAAAAATAAAATTTGAACGAAGGATTTTTTTATTATGGCAGCAACAACAATGGATCAGCTTGTCTCTCTTTGCAAGCGCAGAGGTTTTATTTTTCAAAACGCCGACATATACGGCGGTATGCAAGGTGTATATGACTATGGTCCGCTCGGCGTCGAGCTTAAAAATAACCTTAAAGCCGCATGGTGGCGTGCAATGGTTTATGAACGAGATGATGTTGAGGGCTTGGATTCCGCTATTTTAACAAATCGCAAAGTTTTGAAATATTCCGGTCATGAAGACACTTTTTCAGACCCGATGTGTGACTGCAAAAAGTGTAAAGGCCGCTTCAGAGCAGACCATATCACAGACGGCAAATGCCCTAACTGCGGATCCACAGACCTGACCGAGCCGAGACCCTTTAATTTGATGTTCAAAACACAGGTCGGTCCTGTCGAATCGGACGAAAACCTGGCTTATTTGCGCCCTGAAACCGCACAGGCGATTTTTACGCAATTTAAGAATGTTGTTGACGCCACATCACGCAAATTGCCTTTCGGTATTGCGCAAATCGGTAAATCTTTCAGAAACGAAATCACCCCGCGAAACTTTATTTTCCGCGTGCGTGAGTTTGAACAGGCTGAGCTTGAGTATTTTGTTTATCCGGGGCAGGATGAAAAATATCACGAACTTTGGAAAGAGGCACGCATTAACTGGTGGCTCGAACAAGGTTTGAAACGCGAGCATATGAACATTTATACAACCCCACACGATGATTTGGCGCACTATGCCAAAGCCTGTTATGATATTGAATATCAATTTCCGCATGGTATGGAAGAATTAGAGGGTATTGCCAATCGTCGTGATTATGACTTAGGCAATCACACCAAAGGTCAGGAAGAATTTGATTTGGAAGCACATTGCCATCAAAACCCCGATTCGACAACAAAGCTTTGCATCCGCGATGATGAAAACAATAAATGGGTTATTCCGTTTGTGATTGAGCCTTCAATGGGCGTGGACAGAGGTGTTTTGGCCGTGATGACGGAAGCTTATACCGAAGAAGATTTAGGCGAAGGCAACAACCGAATTGTCTTAAAGCTTAAAAAACATTTGGCACCGATTAAGGTGGCAATTATTCCGCTTAAAAAGAACAGTGAAGCCATTATGCAAAAATGTCATGAGCTCAAAAACAGCCTGATGAAGCTCGGTATCGGCAGAATCGCGCTTGAAAACACAGGCAATATCGGCAAAGCTTATCGCCGTCATGATGAGGTCGGAACACCGCTTTGCCTGACGGTTGATTTTGAAACGCTTGAAAACAAACCCGAATCCGTGACCTTGCGCGACCGCGACACAATGGAGCAAGTTCGCGTCAATACCGCTGATTTGCCGGCATAGTTAAGAGAATACTTTTTATAAAAAATCAAAAGAGAGGAAGGGTTTTTTTCCTCTCTTTTTCCCTTTCACGG
>JAFVFH010000078.1 GCA_017475525.1 Alphaproteobacteria bacterium
AAGAAGAAGAAGAAGAAACATTACCAACAGAAGAGAAAGCCATGTAGCCGATTTCAGTCAGGTTATCAGGAGCAAAAACTTTGACACCGCCCAAACCCGTCATAAAAAAAGCATTACTACCGATACTTTCAATTGTATTTGGAAGCTCAATGTTTGTTAAAGAGCTTGCGGTTACCAATGCGCCGGAGCCGATAGAGGTTATGCCATCTGCCACAACAACGCTTGTAATCGAGCTGATTTCTGACGCCCAAGGTGTGTGTTGTGCCCTGTCAATGTTGGCTCTAGAATAATCAGTCATATCGCCGGTGCCGATGATATTGAGTTGCTTTGTACCGGTCTGATCATCAACAATTGTCAAATAAGCCAAACAGTCATCACCGCAACTCATACATTGTTGCCCCGAAGGACACGTCACCGCCAAAGCGTTTTCGGCAGATAAGATTGCAAACGGCAAACTCAAAACTAAAAATTTTTTTCGCATTATTTTTTCTCCTATTCTATTCCCCCCGTTTCCTCTCCCAGAAAAGGAGAGGTCAGGAGAGGGTGATAATAAATTATTCTAATCAAAAAAACCGCGTCTTAAAAGAGCGGTCGGAGAGTTGAACAATCATACAACGTGAAATGACTCTTATAGCCTTTAGAAAAATTCTTGAACATCCGTTATGGACTCCCCGAACCAAAATCGGGGATAATGCGTGTTATTTAAAAATAAAAAACAACACTTCATGCAGTGTTATCCTCACTGCCGATAGTCAAAAGCTTTAGCAAGCTCCGTGCCTAACAAGACACTTGATAAAAAGGTTTCCCTTCCTACCCAGAAATAATTATCTCATATCTTGATAAAAAAATCAAGCAAAATATCTTAAAAAAAACGCCGACTAATCTTTTGCCTGATGCACCACAATCTGTTGGAACGGAATTTCGATTCCTTCCTCATTAAAACGCTTATTAATGGCAAATCTTAATTCGCTCGGAATAATCCAGCCTTCCCAAATGTTGTTTGAATAGCACCTCAAATCAAAATCAAGCGAACTTGCTCCGAAATCTTTGAATATCACATAAGGCGCAGGCGAGCGCAAAACCTTCGGATTCGCATTCGCACACTCAAGTAAAATATCTCTTACCCTCTCAACATCTGTCCCATAAGCAACCCCGACCGAAACACTCAGTCTCGTCCAGTTGTTGCCGTGCGTCATATTAATCACCGATGATGATAAAAGCGTTGCATTCGGCACAATCACACTTGTTTTCTTAAATGTTTCAAGCTCTGTTGAACGAATATTGATTTGTTTGATTTTGCCTTCTTCGCCACCGATATCAACCCAATCGCCGACCTTAAACGGTCTTTCAAACAAAATGATAATACCCGAAACAAAGTTATTAATCACATTTTGCAAACCAAAACCGATACCGACGGATAAAGCACCGGCAATCACCGTTAAGTTCGTCATATTTCCGCCCATCGCAATAATGGCTAAAATAAAAGAAACCACAATCCCGATGAAATTCACAAACGAATCAAGCGAATGGCGAATCCCCTCATCAACATCCAAATGCGTAAAGGCATTTTGCATCAAATGGTTGCGAAACATCTTGACAAGCGAATATGAAACCACAAAAACAACCACACCGAAAACAATCGCAACAAGCGAAATTTTGATTCCGCCAATGCTAAAGCCGAACAAAATCTTTTTAGCCACATGCATCAAAAATTCGCTCGAAAGCCCCCAAAGGTTCAAAAGCGCAAAAACAAGCACCAACAACAAAAACGGATTAACCAAAACCGTCAAAATAAAATTGATTTTGATCAAAAGTGAACGTCTTGCATGGAAACTCTTACCCCATAAACCGACAACAAAAATGCGCGTGACAAAGCTCGCCAAAAAGTTTTTCACAATCAAAAAAATTCCAAACAAACCGGCACTGAAGATGTATCTGTTCAAAATATACGCACACAGATTTGGATACCCAAACAACCCGATCCCCAATGTACCAATCATCAACACTGCCGTTAAAATATTTATTCTGAAGGCAAGCGAACGCGAATCATCGCTTGACTCTTCTTGAGGCGATACAATTCTTGCCGTTACCAACATAATTGCAATCGCCTTGGAAATTGAGCAGAATGCCGTTAATAAATTGATTAAAATGGGCTCATAAGTTGCTTCAATCGCCACTTTTTCCATCACGGTTGCCACCGCAATCAGCAACACACTCAAATTAATAGCATGTGAAATCTTAACCGCCTTTTTTGTAGGAAGCGCAATCAGACGCCAATTTTCCTTTGATGGGGCCAAAACCGCAAGCGTCACGGCGCGCGCAATGACAATATATAAAAGCCAAATAAGCGATTTTTCCAAAACAAGCCCGAAGAACCCGACGGAAAAAACTTTCGAACCGATCATCCAACCTAAAAAACCCGAAATAATAAACGCCGGCACCAATCCGTAAGCCACGGCATTTGCCATTGCTGCCACCAATTTTTGAACCATATTCGGCGCTTCAATATCGTCTTTATACCCCCAGTTTTTTAACATCAAGCGCCTTAAAAGAAGACCGAGCCAAATCGCCGCAACCAAAATAAAAATAACGGGAACGACATACGTCAAAACATATTCTCTGGCGCTCTCATCAAGCCGCTGATACCAATGCACCGGCGATTTAACAATATCAAAGAAAAATACGGCAAGTGATTTAAATGAAGCAAAAAATGTTTGCGGAAGGAGCAAAACTTCCTGCTTGTCGACCAAATTTCCCAAAACCTTTTGGCTCTTAAAGTTCAAAGTCTGCATATTTAAATTATCGATTTTGACCTGCAAAATATCCGTTTCCGCAATCCGGCTTTTCAAAAGCGATAATTCGTCTTTAAGCTCTTGACGCTTGTTGGTCAGTTCTTTAAGCTCTTTACCGCCTTCTTCAATATCACCCATAGCATCAAGCTGTTTTTGGACAAGCTTTGCTTCTCTTTCATTAAAGCGCTTTGTTTCCGCCAAATTGTTTGAAATTTCATATAAAAGCGTTGTCTGTGCATCAATTTGCTCAACGGAAATCTTATCATTTTTCAAATTTCCCTCAAGCGTTTCGAGCTGTTCGGATATTTTCTTAAATTCCACTTTTCGCGACAAATCCGCTGCACTTGCCTGCCAAATGAACCCCAAACAAAAAAGCAAAACAAACTTTAATAAAAAGCGCATATTTTTCTCCTATTCTGCAATCAAAAGCTTCATCACTTCAATAGCATTTCGCGCACTGTCGGCACGTAAATTATCAGCCACCGCCCAAAAACTGAAACCGTTTTGAGAAGACAAATCCTGACGAAGCCTTGAGATATAAATATCGTTTTCACCTTGGACATCATTTAAGCTCACATATCCGCCGTCAGTTTGTTTATCAAACACAACAACCCCTTGTGTTTGCCCCATCAAACTTTTCACATCGTCAATATCAACATCAACCGCTGTTTCAACATTGGCAAACAAACCTGCGCCGATAAATGCCGGAACATAAGCCAAATTGGCATGAACTTTCATATTACCGCTCAAAACTTTTTTGATTTCAGCATTGACAGCCCATTCAGCTTTTGTTTCCTCACCGATAAAATCACCGACTTGGGGCAAAACATTAAACGCGATCTGCTTTTTGAAAATTTCTTCATCATCTGTCAACGGCGCATTCATATAGATTTTTCGTGTTTGCGAAAACAGCTCATCCATTGCCTCTCTGCTATGAAAAGATGTCGAAAGATATCCGCTTAAAACAATTCTTTTGAGCGGATATTTTTCATTGACTTTAGAAAGAGGCTTTAAGATTTGCGTCACAACAGCCATCGGCACGGAAACAACATTCTTTTTAGCCTCTTTGACCATCTCATCGTTCAAACCGGCCACAATCATCGGCACATCAACGTCTGTTGATGTCGCACCCGAACAATCCACAATTTTAACACCTTTACTTGTTGCTTTGGGCAAATAGCGTTTTGCAACTTCTTCCGTGCATGCAAAAAGCACCACATCGGCTTTTGAAAAATCAAAATCATCTAAATTAAAAACATCCAAATCTTCATCTTCGCCGTATGAAACCAGCGTTCCCAAAGGGCTTTTAGGCTCAAGCGCAATAACATTATCCACGCTCACATCATTTTCGCTCAAAAAACCTAAAATCTCACGTCCTAAGTTTTCTTTAACACCGACAACAGCAATCTTAACCATGATTTTTTCCTTCATTAAAATTATTTTTCTTGAAAAATATCACAAATTTATTAATATTTTTTTTAAATAATCTTTTTGAGAGCATAAAAAATGACATCCTTAAAAACAAAAATTTTAGACATTGATCTTGAAAATCCGTTTTTACTGGCTTCTGCACCGCCGACCGCACGCATAGACAGCATTGATAAAGCTTTTACACTCGGTTGGGGCGGCGCTGTTTTCAAAACCATCACACCGGATAATTTAGAGATGATTGAGGCAAGCCCACGTTATGCTTCTTGGCGTATCGGTTCAAAAGTTTGCGGTTTTGAAAACTTTGAACTGCTGAGCCATCTCTCGGTTCAGGAATGGATTGACGGCATTTTCTATTTGCGTGAAAAACACCCTTCAAAAGTCCAAATTGCGAGCATTATGGCGCCCGTTGTCAAACAAGAATGGCAAAATCTTGTCAAAACCTTGAATCAAACCCCCATTGACGCTTTTGAACTCAATTTTTCTTGCCCTCACGGTATGCCCGAAAAAGGCATCGGCATGGCTATCGGCACACATCCCGAAATTTCCGCCGAAGTCACAAAATGGGTCAAAGAAGTTGCGCAAAAGCCTGTGTTCGTCAAGCTCTCCCCGAATGTTTCAAACATTGCCGAAATTGTCACTGCCGTCGAAAACGCCGGTGCAGATGGTTTGTCCGGCATCAACTCTGTTCAATCGTTGATGGGTATTGACTTAGACACGTTTGAGCCCCAACCGAATGTCAACGGAAAATCCACATTCGGCGGCTATTCGGGCATAGCCGTCAAGCCGATCGGGCTCCGATGTGTCGCCCAAATGCGCCAAACGAGTAATCTTCCTATTTTAGGCATAGGCGGTATATCCTCGTGGCAAGATGCGGCTGAATATATGACGGTCGGCGCCGATGCCGTTCAAGTCTGCACTGAGGTGATGCTCAACGGCTATCAAATCATCACAAAGCTTAAACAAGGCTTGCTCTCATATCTTGAAAGTAAAGGCTTCAATTCGCCTTTTGATTTGAAAAACAGAGCAATAGCAAATTTATCTGCCCATGAAAACTTAAACAAATCGAAACAGGTTTATCCGAAAATTGATGATGAAGCCTGTATCAAATGCCAAAGATGTGTCATGTTGTGCGATGAATCGGAGCATAGTGCTTTAAGTTTTCAAAACGGACACATTGAGCTCAACAAAGCGCGTTGCGTCGGCTGTTCGCTTTGCAGGCAGGCTTGCCCGAAACTGGCCATTTCAATGAAATAAAACTTTCAGCTCAAAAAGATTTGGCGGCTCTGTTCACACAATCCGTATACATCTTTTTATTTGTGGCGGGACTTACAACCGCTCCTGCCACAACGCCCATATCCCAAGGCTTGTTTTCAAGCTTAAAACGTGCCATGTCTGCCATCAACCGTGCTTCCATCAATTCGCCGTATCTGGAATAGCGCACCAAAGGTTTTGAAGAAAAACGCTTTTGTAAAATTTTAAAATCATTTTGATGTTGTTCTAAAATAAACCCTTTTCCTGTCAGCAAATTTTCAAAATCTTCTTTAACAATCGGATTTTTCCACCCGCCGCCGAATAAGATAAATTTTGGCACAATTGCGGTTTCTTTTAAGACAAGTGTTAAAGCAAAAACAGCCAAATAAGCGCTTGCATATTCAAACGTCCTCACTGCATTTTCAAAAGAAACGATATTTGCCTGAACATATTCAAAAATCTTTTCTTTATGATAATAAGCCGGATCGCCGGACTTTGGCAACTTTGCCTCATAAAACTCTTTTCCGCATTCAAAAATATATGCAAGCAATTTTTGATCAAGTGTTCCTTTTTGACCGATCCGCCCGTCTTCATCAAACGCTTTATCGGAAAACAATCGAACATACGCATCAACATATTCGTTAAACGGCCCCGCATCAGAAGAAAGAACGCACTGCCCGTTTTGAATAATCGCAAAATTTGAGGTATTTCCGCCATTATAATAACATCCATCGCCCTCTATCAAAGCAATATGCGCGTTGTGCGGCCCAACAAGCGGTGCACCCTCAAGCCCCTTCATCAAAAAATCAGACCTGAAATCATAAACAACTTTAAGCCCTGTCAAATCGGCAAGCATCTGCCCCGAACCGATTTGAAGCGTATAAGGCTCACTCCCGTCAATTTTAGCTTTTGATGGTGGGTTGTGGTCAAGCGTTTTGCCGTGAAAACCGATGGCATCAATCGTTTTTTTATCAATACCGTTGATGTCGCACATTTCATCAATAGCATCAGCAATCCCTTTAATATATGCATCATGAATTTTTTGAAAATCAGGCAAAGCTTCTATTTCTTGTTTTGTTTTTGAATAAACCTCCACCCTCAGCTTCTGCATTTTCAAACGCATATCTAAATCATAGGGTTTACTGTATGCGCATATATCCGTCATCTTCTCGCCATCAAATTCGGTCAAAACCAAATCAATCGCGTCCATTGAATTGCCGGTCATATTTCCGATAATCCGCCATGCCATGACTTAACTCCAAAACTTTTTTTCAAAAAAAATCTTAAAGCCAAACAACAAAAAAGTAAACCGCAAAAATGAAGAACCATCCGGCCAGCCACCGGAGGTATCTAAAGTTCCCTCCAAGCTGCGCTTGCCAATCCGACTGAAAGTCGGCTTGGAATTCGCTTTCCACTGGCTGACGCCAGTGGTTCAAAGCATTTTATGTTATCAAAACCACTGCAAACTTAAAAAAAAATTCCCTGCCCGAAAATCGAGCAGGGGACAAACTTATTTATATCTCAGCCTAAACGTATTTCCCGTAGGCTTTGAAACAGCACTTGCCTCCTCAACGGTGTAGATACGCTTTGGTGTATGTGGTTTGGCTTCTTTGATTTCACGCCCGTTTTTATCATAGCGTGTCACACTGCCGTCAGAACTTTCAACATCGTAACTGCCATCCTCATGATATGTCTTTGTTCTTGAAGATAAGAGATTGTTTTTCTTATCATACGTGTTTTCAAGCACGCTCGTGATATTTCCGTTTTCATCTCTGGTGTAGATTTCTTCTAAATATCCGGTGCTTGTGCTGATTTTCTTATCTGCAATCCTTCCGTCTTCACCCATATGACCTGTGCCGATATAATTTTCGTTTTCATCATATAAATTCAAAGACACGTTAAAAACATGATTATCATAAAGATTTGTCGTTTGCGTATAATCCATCACCTTCTTACCGTCATCATTATAATAATAAGATGTTTCCGTTAAAGGTTTATAGCTCTCCTGCGGACTGGTTGATAAAGTCATATGCGTTTCCTTAACGCCTGTCGTTCCATCATCAAACACATAATTTGTATCGCGCGTAAATGTATCTTCTACCGTATACCAACTACCATCATAGTCCGAATCATTTCGAAACTTACTGACATATCCGCCTTCGTCATTATAGGTCACGTTATATGTTGCGGTATCATCCAACCCGTGATCCGTATCATAACGGTAAGATGATGAAGACACGAACGCACCATTATCATCATAATTTATTGTTTCTCTCTCACCGTTCTTGTATTGACCGTTACGATTACTGTCATAGTCCTCTTTAATCAAAATACCATCGTCATTATACGTATATACACGCACAGTACCACCACCATAATTTGCCGTGATGGTTCTGTTTCCTTGTGAATCCGTGCCATAACTATAATAACCGCCCAAGCCTGTTGTGTAAACAGAGCGACTACCATCACCACCTGTTGCCGAAACGAGATTATTATTTGAATCGTATGTATAATTAATTGTTGCTGTTGAAGAAGACCCGTAAGACCCTTTATTTTCAACCGTTCTGCTCATTGAAGACAAATTTCCCGCTTCATCATAGCTGTAACTGTAATGAAGCTCTTTAGAACCACTTTCTCCCATATCAGAAGAAGAGGCAGCCGAAATCACATCTTTTGAAATAATTCGACCGTTTGCAGTATCATAAACAGCTGTCACATTTTTATCCTGATATGAACAGGTTCCGTCGCCGTTATCTGCGCATCCGCTCGGAACAGCCGCCGTTGCGTTCAATGCCAAAAAAGAAACACCTGAAACAATCGCAAAATATAAAGATTTTCTCATATTTTTTCTCCTATTCTATTCCCCCGTTTCCTCTCCCAGAAAAGGAGAGGTCAGGA
>JAFVFH010000010.1 GCA_017475525.1 Alphaproteobacteria bacterium
ATTTCGTTATTCGTGGCTTTTGCCCTTATATCCGAAACTCCCCTTAAAATTGGAGTTTTATTAGAGAAATGTTTGTTAAACACCATAACCGTATCGGTTATGGGGCTATTATGAAAAAAAATAAGCCAAAAGTCAAAGAAAAAGTTATTTAACCAATTCCAAAAATTCGGATTCGGTCAAGGTTTGTATACCAAGCTCGGAAGCTTTTTTGGCCTTTGAGCCGGCATCTTTTCCCACAACAACAAAATCTGTTTGCGAAGAGACGGAGCCTGCGACCTTGGCCCCCATTGCTGAGGCTTTGGCTTTGGCTTCTGCGCGGGTTAAGGTCTCGAGTGTGCCGGTAAAGACAAGCGTTTTGCCTGCAATTTTGGAATGATAGTCCGTTGTGTCAACAAAAGGCTCAATGTTTACGTATTTTCTTAAATTTGAAATGATTTGAAGATTATGAGGTTCTTTGAAAAACTCAATAATGTCGCGAGCCATTGCTTCACCAATGCCGTCAATCGAAAGAAGTTTTGACAAATCTTCTGCCTTCATGGCGTTTGCAAACAAATCAAAATCGGCATAGTTTTTCGCAATTAAAAGTGCGGTTGCGATACCGACTTGACGAATGCCCAAAGCATAAATAAAGCGAGGCAGGGAAATGCGCCGTTTGTCGCGGATGGATTTGAAAAGATTTTGTACCGATTTTTCGCCCCAACCCTCTCTTTGCTCTAAGTGTAAACCTTGCACAAGCGAAAACAAATCATCACCGCCGTTGCGCTCTTCTAAAGTAAAAATATCATCAGGGCGGGAGATGATTTTTTCTTTGAAAAAGTCTTCAATGATTTTAGCGCCCAAGCCTTCAATATTGAAAGCCTCACGCGAAACAAAATGTTTGAGGCGTTCAATGGCTTGCGCGGGACATGACAATCCCCCTGTGCAACGGCGAACGGCTTCGTCTTCTTCTCTGATGGCGTGTGCACCGCATTCGGGGCAAACGGTCGGAAAAATAAATTCTTTTGAATCTGCAGGTCTTTTTTCAATGACAACGCCTAAAACCTGCGGAATGACATCGCCGGCGCGCTGAATCGTAACATAGTCATGAATGCGGATGTCTTTGCGCTTGATTTCGTCTTCATTGTGAAGGGTCGCGTGCGAAACCATCACACCGCCGACGTTAATGGGCTCTAAATCTGCCACCGGTGTTAAGGCGCCTGTGCGCCCAACCTGAACACGGATGTTCAAGACCTTTGTAACAGCCTTTTCGGCTTCAAATTTATGGGCGATTGCCCAGCGTGGTGTGCGTGTTAAAAAGCCAAGGCGTTGCTGGAGCGCTAAATCATTGACCTTATAAACAATGCCGTCAATGTCATAAGGCAAATCGGCTCTTGTTTGTTGCAAGTTCTCAAAACTTTGAACAATTTCATCAACGCTATGGCAGAGTTTGTTATAAGGGTTGACGGGAAACCCCCATTCTTTGACTTTTTGCAAAAATTCGGCTTGGCTATGCCACAAAATGTTTGAAACCTCGCCCCATGTATAGACAAGCAAGCTTAATTTTCGACTTTTCGTGATGTTCGGATCAAGCTGGCGAAGCGAGCCTGCCGCGGCATTGCGCGGATTGGCAAACGGCTTTTTGTTTTGAGAAATTTGAAGCTCATTTAAGGCAAAAAAATCAGCCTTTGACATATAAACCTCGCCCCTGAGCTCGATCATATCCGGAAAATCGGGAGCTGTGACAAGATGTGGCAAGCGTTCAATGGTTTTGATGTTTTCGGTGATGTCTTCGCCTGTTTTGCCGTCACCGCGTGTGGAAGCCGAAACAAGTTTGCCGTGTTCATAGCGGGCATTAAATGACAAGCCGTCCATTTTCGGCTCTGAGGTAAAATCAATGTTTTCATCGGTATTTAAAAAGCGCCGGACGGAGGAAACAAACTCTTTTAGTTCCTCAACGGAAAAAATGTCGGCAAGCGAAAGCATCGGGACTTTCAAGGCGATTTTCTTAAAATCGGATTGCAAAGGCGCGCCGATTTTTTTGGACGGAGAATCTGCTCTGACAAGGTGCGGAAAACGCGCTTCAATTTGCTCGTTTCTGAGCTTTAAGGCATCATAGGCGGCATCTGTTAAATAAGGGTCGTCATTTTGATAATAGGCAATATCGGCCTTAGCCATTTCAAGGGCGATATTCTCTAACTCGGCTTTTGCCTCAAGTTCCGTTAAATCTAAAACATCTTTCATTCTAATTGACGCTGGCATCCATCGGGTTAAATTTCAAAAGTAATGTATTCCACATTTTATACTTATCGGCGTATTTTTCGGGGAAAATTTTATAGATATTCACATTATTATGATTTTGGCAACTGATGACGGCGCGGCGCGCACTTTCGGCAATCGCCCTGAAGTGCGGATCGGCATTGGCGCGCGCTTTATCGACAATTTGAACATCACGAATGGTGCCGTCTTGATTTAAGAAAGCGCGGATCTCGATAATCATTCCCTCAATGCCGCGTGCGCCGGGGTCTAAGTTCCAACATTCACGCAAATAGCCGCCGATGGCGTCCGTTTCGGTGATGGTCAGCTCGGAAAAATATGAGCCGCCGGTGCCGCCTTCAACACCCATGTTTGAAACGGGCGTGCCGGTTTTAATCACCGCAGGCGAATTTTGTGCCCCAAGTTCTTTTTCCATGGCGCCGACCGTGTCTATCAAACTCTTTAAGGGGTTTGTGACGGTTTTGGGTTTATCTGCCTTAGGTTGAGGTTTCACTTGAGCCTTAGGCTTGGGAGGTGTCGGCTTTTTAGAAGGTTTCGGCACAGGTTTGTTTTGAGGCTTCGGCTCCGGTTTAGGCGTGGGCTTCGGCTCCGGTTTCGGCGCGGGTTTCGGCTCGGGTTCGGGCGCTGTGTCAACAAAGCTTTCTTTAGGCGTTTCGATCTTTTCGGGCTCGGGTTCGGGCTCGGGTTTCGGCGTCTTTTCTTCATGCGTGTATTGAGGCGGTGTTTTTTCTGCAACTGTTGCAGGTTTGTCTTCTTCACCAAAAACGGCTTTTGGGGGCAGGTTTGTCATTTCGCCCAACTTCACATCTTTCAAATCCACAATAATCGGCGCTTGACCGATGGTCATTTTTGCCCGATGAAAAAAAGGCAAGTCAACCATCAGGACGATGAACGCCGCGATGTGCAAAGCAATGGATCTGTAAAGATATTTTTTCATTTATCTTTGCTTTACCTCTTTGTTAAAGGTCTTGGTTCGGTTTTGAGGCCTACTCGTTCAAACCCCGCGTCTTTTAAGAGCGCCATTAAGTTAATCACTCTGCCGTATGTCGATTCGGTGTCGCCCGAAATGGTGATGGTGGCTTCATTGTTTTCACCTCTGATGGCTTTGACTTTAGCCACAATTTTATCAGCCGGAACTTCCGTTTTGCCGATATAATAATACCCCTCTTTATCAACACTGATGTTGATTGATGTTTCTTTGCCCTCAAAAGATTTTCCGCCGACCTTGGGCAAATTTAAGGAAATGCCCGATGTCATCAAAGGTGCTGCCACCATAAACACCACAAGCAAAACCATCATCACATCCATCAAATTGGTGATGTTGATGTTTGCATTGCGGCGCGACGGGCGGCGGGAAGAATAACGAAACGAGTTTTGCATAGCCTATTCCCCTGCGATTTCGGCGCGAACGGTTGTGTCATCAATTTCACGCGACAGGATAGATGAAAATTCGGCAATGAAGTTTTCAAGCCTTTTGGCATAGCGGTCATTGTCGGTTGAAATGGAGTTATAGGCAAGCACAGCCGGAATAGCGGCAATCAGACCGAAAGCCGTTGTGAACAAAGCTTCGGCAATGCCGGGCGCCATGGCGGAAAGCGAGTTGCTTTGTGTGACGGCGATGGCGTTAAAGCTGTTGATGATGCCCCAAACGGTGCCGAACAAACCGACAAGCGGTGCGACGGAACCCGTGGAAGCCAAAAAGCCGAGACGTTTATCTAAATCATCAAGCTCTTTATCCATGGTGACTGCCATCGCTTTTTCAATACGTTGCTGGAGCGAAACACCGCGCAAACCTCTGTCTGTTTTGGATTTCATGATGTTGGTGCGGCGCCATTCTTTCATGGCGGAAACAAACATGGCAGACATCGGATCGCGAGGGGAATTGCCGATGGCATCATAAAGCCTATCGAGTGAGCCGCCTGACCAAAAGGCTTCTTCAAACTTTTTGGTGGTGCGTTTGACGCGTCTTAAAGAAGCGTATTTTTCAAAAATAATCGCCCACGACCAAACAGATGCGGCAATAAGGCCTATCATCACGATTTTGGTGATAGAATCGGAAGCCCAAACCATATCCCACAAAGACGGGTTGGAAGCTGCCGTTGCAACATCTGATAAAACTTCTGTTTCCATAAATTTTTTCCTTATCAAATTTTTGTGACACTCATCAATGATACGCTTTATAGCGCAAAATGTTAAAGATTCAATTAACTTGAAACAAAAAAAGAGGCCTCACAAAAAAAGCCTCTTTTGAAAATCTTGAACGAAAGGATTATTCGCCGCCTTCGCCGCCCTCAGAGCCTTCGGAGGCTTCGTCACCTTCATTAATCAAAACTTCTTGCAAGCCGGTGACATCATCAATGCCCCAGTCAATTGTGCCGATGGCGATGGAAGCTTCTTTCGGCAATTGATCAAAGACAACCTCAAAAGATTTGCCAGCATCATTTGTCACGATTTTGACATCACCTTTATAAAGGTTTTGAATGGTCGGGATGTTGCGGTCAACAATCATTTCCTCAGGGAAAACATTCAATGCAACCGCTTTTTTCATGGCACTAGCTTCCTTCTTAAAGACTTCGTAAGGATATTCCGGATTTTGAGAATTGTAAAACACGGTGCGGACATTGTTGACAATCGTGACCATCTGTTGCATGGTGCGGTTGATTTTATGCTTTGCCATGGCTCTCGAATATCCGGCTAAAGCACCGGCGGATAAAACACCGATAATGGCTAAAACACCGAGCATTTCGACCATTGAACGACCAATATTGTTATTTTTCATAATCTTTCTCCTAATTAAACTCAAATATTTAATTCCATTGTATATATTTTATAAATTAATGTCAATATGTCTTTCGGCATATTCAATTTATCATAGCGGTTAATTCAGCCTGACAAACAAGAACGCCGCCGACATACGATTTTGCCTCGCAGACGACAATGTTTTTATGTTGTCTGATTTTTGAGGCGTGTATTTCAAGCGTGTCTCCGGGGAGAACCTGTTTGCGGAATTTGACCTTGTCAACCCCCATGAAAAGAACCTGACGCGCCGTGAGCGTTTCATCTTCGGTGGCAACAATAAAGCCGGCGGCTTGAGCCATGGCCTCAATTTGAAGAACTCCGGGCATAACCGGATTGTTCGGAAAATGCCCTTGAAAAAAAGGCTCGTTGATGCTCACGTTTTTATAGCCGATGCCTTTTGTGCCTTTCTCTATCACTTCGATTTTATCAATCAGCAAAAAAGGATAGCGGTGCGGCAAAACTTTTAAGATATCTCCGATGAAATAAACTTTATTTTCCATTTTCTTTCCTATTTCTTACTGTTTTTTTGCAAAAATGCAACCTGACGCATGAAATCCTTAAACGGAACAGCCGGTGTGCCGAGCAAAACGGCTCCGGGTTCAACATCACGCATCACGCCTGATTGAGCGGCAATTTGTGCGCCCGTGCCGACTTTTAAGTGATCGGCAAAACCGGTTTGTCCGCCGCAAACAACATAGTCACCGAAAGTGCAAGAGCCGGCGATACCAACCTGAGAAACAACAACGCAACCTCTGCCTAACTTATCGTTATGGGCAATTTGCACCAGATTATCAATACGGCAACCGTCACCGATAACGGTATCATCTAATGCGCCCCTGTCAATGCATGTGTTTGCGCCGACTTCGACATCGTTGCCGATGATGACTCGCCCGATTTGCGGAATGCGTTGATGTTTGCCCTCAATTAAATCAAAGCCGAAACCGTCCGCACCGATACGCGCGCCGGTATATATATAGCAATCATTGCCCATAAGACAATATGAAATATAGGCATTGGCGCCGATGCGGCAATTGTTGCCGATGTGGCAGGATTTGCCGATGTATGCGCCGTGTTCAATACGGCAACCGTCGCCGATAACAGCATTTTCTTCGATTGTCACAAAATCGGCAATAAAGCAGTTTTGCCCGATCTTTGCGCTCGGGTGAACGGAAGCTTTGCTTGAAACGCCGGACTTTGGTGCAAATTCGGCATACATCGCCATATTCAATTTCAAAAAAGCGATTTTCGGATTATCGTGTGTTAAGACAATAACGCTTGATGGCAAAAATTCAGCAAGGGCTTGCGTTGTGATGCAAGTTTTGGCTTTGATTTGTCGGGCGGTTTCTTTGGCCTTTTTATCATAGAAAAAGCATATTTCATCGGCGCCCGCTTTTTCCATCGTTGCAATGTTTGAAACAAGCTCGTTTGCTTTTGCTTCATCAACAAGTTTTGCGCCGGTGATTTCGGCTACCTTTAACAATGTGAAAGGACCGTTGTTTTGATAAAAAGAGGTGTCAACCATATCAAGCTCCTTATAAACTGGTGCCGAAATTAAGTCTGAACACTTCGCGCTCGTCGTAATCTTCTTTCATGACAGGGAAGCCGAAGTCAATATCAATTTTGCCCATCGGAGAATACCACTCAAAGCCGAAACCGACAGATGCACGCGGTTTTGATGAATAGTAAACATCTTTTTTGTTGATGCCGTCCGGTTTGCCTAAAGCACCGATATCAAAGAAGGTGCGTCCGCGAATGCCGGCTTCGTCAAGACCTATCGGGAAAGCAAGCTCCGTACCGCCGTATAAGCTCCAGTTACCGCCTAAAGCATCATCCGTCTTTTTGTCACGTGCGCCGATACCGCCGAATTCAAAACCGCGCAAACTGCTACCGCCTAAATAATAACGGTTTGATAAGCGGACGTCCTTCCCACCGTATCCGACAATATAGCCACCGTTGGCATGGAACTTAAATGTCCAATAATCGGCAATGGTATAAAACTGAACAGCCTTCACGTCAAATTTGAAGAATTTTTCGTTACCGCCCAAACCTGCGATATCATTGCCGAATGAAAGGAAATAACCCTCTTTCGTGCGCAATGCACTATCGCGTTTGTCATAATAAAGCGTTTGGCCGATGATGGAGCCTGTTGTTTTGCCTTTTTCTTTTTTGACGTATTCGGAGGCGCTGTCTTTGACGCTTTTAATTTCATCTTCTCTCAGTGTGTAGCGCAGAGTTTGATAAAAGTCGTCCGTGTAGTTCCAGCCAAGTCTTCCTCTGGCGCCGATGGAAGACGTGTCATAAGAACTTTCGTCCTGATAGTCTTCATCGCTGTAGAAAATATCAAAACCGGCGCTCAAACGACGGCCTAAGAAATAAGGCTCGGTAAAGGAAAAAGAATAGTCCTTTGTTCGCTGTGAAACAGAAGCGTCAAGGCTGATTTCCTGACCTTTGCCCATGAAGTTCGTTTCGGTGATGCCGGCTTGAACCAAAGCACCGTTTGTGGTGGAATAACCGAGACCCACATTGAAATAGCCCGTTGACTTTTCAGTCACATCAATGTCAATATCCGCCTTGCTGTTATCAACCGGAACGGAATTGATGTCAACCTTTGAAAAGTAGTTTAGGTTTTCAATATTACGACGGGAATCTTTGATTTTGGAAACATTGAAAGCATCGCCTTCATCCAAACGAAACTCACGGCGAATAACCTCATCTAAAGTGCGCGTATTGCCTGTGATGTTAATGCGGTTCACAAATATACGTTCGCCTTCTTGAATATTGAAAGTCACATCAATCACACCGTCATGACGATTAAAACTCGGCACGACATCAACAAAAACAAAGCCTTTTTTGCCGAGTTCTTCCGTGATATTCGTCACCGTTTCTTCAATGAGTTTGCTGTTATACCATTTACCTTTTTTGAAGGTGACTTCTTTATACAGTTTTTCGGTGCTCAAATCTTTAATTGCAGATGTGATTTCAATGTCACCGATTTTGTAGCGGGGGCCTTCGTCGACAGTGAAGTTTAAGATAAATGATTTGCCGTTCGGTGCCAATTCGGCAACGGCAGAGGTCACTTCAAAATCGGCATAGCCACGCTCATTATAAAAACGACGGAGCATCTCTTTGTCATAGTTCATCTTTTCGGCGTCATATTTATCCGAACTGCCGAACAAACGATACCAACGGGTTTCCTTGCTCATGATTTCGTCTTTTAAATCAGGACCGGAATAGTGTTTGTTGCCGAAAAAATTAATCTTATCAATTTTGGCTTCACTGCCTTCATCAATTTCAAAAACAAGGTCAACGCGGTTTTCTTTGCGCTCAATGATTTTCGGATCAACCTTGACACTGTAACGACCGGCTTTTTTATACACCTCAATAATGCGTTGTGCGTCTTGCTGAACTTTGGCTTGGTTGTAAATAGAGTTCGGTTTGCTCATCACTTCGCTTTCCAAAATTTTATCGTCAAGCTTTTTATTGCCGTCAAAAACACGTTTGCCGATTAAAGGATTCTCCTTGCAATTGACAATCAAAGTACCATCGTTTGATGTGTCCATTTGAATGTCGGAAAAGAGCCCCGTGGCATAAAGATTTTTGAAGGCGTCATCCAACTGACTTTGGCTGACGTTTTGACCCGTTTTCAAGCCTAAATAAGCCATCACGGTTTCTTTTTCAACGCGCTGTAAGCCTTTTGTTTCAACCGAGCGAAGGTAAAAATCCGCAGCATTTGCCCCGCAAGCGAAAAACATAAGTGAAATTGAAAGTGCAATATAGTGTTTTTTCATGTTCGTTCCTCTAAGAATTAAACAGACGATTAATGAGATGGACAATATCATTTTTGGTGGCAAGAATCATCAAACCGACCAAAAGCAAAAAGCCCGCTTTAAAAAGATATTCTTTGATTCTTTCATTGATTTCGCGCCTTGTGATAATCTCGAGCATAAATATAACCACATGTCCGCCATCTAAAACCGGAATGGGAAAAAGGTTAATCAGCCCTAAATTGATGGAAAGCAAGGCTAAAAAGGTGATAAAATCAAGAATGGTTTCGTTTTTGGTGATGTCCCCCGTCATCTCGGCAATACGGATAATGCCGCCAACGTCATCGCTGCCGCGTTTGCCTGTAATCATTTGGCCGACGCCGCGCAGCGTCATGGTTGTGACATCCCAAACTTCAACGCAGGACTGAACAAAAGCCTGCTTGAGAGATAAATCTTCATGGCTGAATTCGACAACACTTGTCGATTTAATGCCAAGCATATATTGTTTCTGTGTTGTTTTATTTCGTTGTTCTTTATCCATTTCTGTCAAAGAAATGTCAAAATGGAGCGGTTTGCCGTTACGCAACAAGTCAAGGCTGATTTGATGGTCTGTGTCCATAAGAATTTCTTTGGAAATATCTGCCCACTCTTTGACTTCAATGCCGTTAATGTTTGTGATCCGATCGCCGGATAAAATACCGGCAGCCTGTGCGGCGCTTTTTTCCATCACCTCGGAAACAACCGGCGGAACGGAAAATTTGCCGAAAGCGGCAAAAAGCACAAAATAGATTAAAATGGCAAAAAGGTAGTTAAAGCCGGGACCTGCCAGAACAATTGCAAGTTTCTTAAACGGATTTTGAAATGCAAAAGCGTGTTTTTTCTGTTCGTCGGTCAAATGATCCAAGCCCTCGGTTGAAGAAGATGAAGCATCTCCGTCGCCCAAAAACTGACAATAACCGCCGAGCGGAATGGCGGATATTTTCCACTTTGTGCCGTGTTTGTCGGTGTGCCCCCAAAGTTCTTTGCCGAACCCGATGGAAAAAGCACTCACATGAACACCGCACATGCGTGCAACGATGAAATGCCCGAATTCATGCACAAAAACAAGAATCGAGAGCAGAATAATGAACGGCAAAATGTAATAAATCGAATTTAAAAGCCACATAAAATAACGCCTCTCAAAACTCAAAAATACCACAAAGCATAAGCAAACAGGAAGTAGACAAGCGGTGCGGCAAAAACAAGCCCGTCGATACGATCAAACACGCCGCCGTGTCCGGGGATGAGGTTTGAAGAATCTTTAAGGCCTAAATGGCGCTTGATGGCAGATTCTATCAAATCACCGATTTGAGAAACGCCGGCAACAAGCCCTGCCAAAACGGCAAAAATCATCTCGGTGCGCCCGTCAATGCGAATAAGTTTATAAGCGGCAAGAATATGGAAGAAGACTTCACTGACAGCCACGGCAAGAAGTATGCCGCCAATCAATCCGGACCAAGTTTTGTTCGGACTGATGGATGGAGCGAGTTTCGGACCTTTTAGATTTGAGCCGACAATATAAGCGCCGACGTCCATTGACCAAACCATCAGCAAAAACCACAAAGTCATATAAAAATTATACGGTGCATAAGTGAAAATGTCATGATACATCCACATCATGGCGCCGACACCGATGGAAATATACGGCACACCCAAAGTGAGTAAAAAGTTTTCTTTTTCTTTGAGCGATTTCAGGTAGGCAAACAACGTGGTAAAGATGATGGTTAAAACAATGGCATGTGTGCTGTATACAAATATCGAAACGGATAAAGACAAAACATAGGCGCCGAAATAAACAGCAGGTCTGCGCGAGGGAACCATGCTTGACCACTCCCAAGAGAGTAAAATGCCGACAAGAAGCGCCAAAATATCAACATAAGGATACCCGAACCACAAAGCGCATATCACAACAGGCAACATCAAAAGCGCCGTGATTATCCGCTTTTGAATGGTGTTCGGCTTTTTGGATTGTGTTTTAGATTTGACCATATCTTCTCTCCCGTGTTTGGTAGTTTGAAACAATTTTTTTGAGCTCTTCCGCCGTAAAATCCGGCCAAGCCGTTTTTGTAAAAAAGAACTCGGCATAAGCTAATTGCCAAAGCAAAAAGTTGCTTAATCTTTGTTCGCCGCTTGTGCGGATTAAAATATCCGGATCGGGGACATTTTTCGTGTAGAGCATAGCAGAAATTGATTTTTCATCAATACTTTCAATTGACATATCACCATTTTTTACGTTTGTTGCGATTTGTTTGACGGCGTGAATAATTTCGGCGCGTGAGCCATAGCTCAAAGCAATTTGGAGCGTTGCCGACGTGTTGTTTGCCGTTAAATTTTCAAGTTCGCTCATTTTTGTTTGTATGTCGGCATCAAGCATTTCACGTTCGCCGATAAAGCAAATGCGGATGTTGTTTTTGTTGAGCTCGTCAAAATCTTTTGATAAATACTGACGCAACAAGCTCATCAATGTATCAACTTCATCTTTCGGACGTTTCCAATTTTCGGTCGAGAAAGCATAAAGCGTGAGGTATTTGACACCCATTTCTTTGGCGGCTTTGGCAATTTCAATAACAACCTCGGCGCCTTTTTTATGCCCTGCCGTGCGCGGCAGGCCGTGGCTCAAAGCCCAACGCCCGTTGCCGTCCATGATAATGGCAATATGTTCAAGTGCGTTTGACATCAAAGGCTATACCTGCATAATGTCTTTTTCTTTTTGAGCCAAGAGCTCGTCAACTTTTTTGACGGCGTCATCCGTGAGTTTTTGAATATCGTTTTCGGCACGCTTTTCTTCATCCTCGGAAATGATATTATCTTTTTTGAGTTTCTTGACTTCGTCTAAAGCATCGCGACGGATGTTGCGGATGGCGACCTTGTTTTGCTCCGCATATTTGCCCGCAATTTTGGAAAGTTCTTTGCGACGCTCTTCGCTCAAAGGAGGGATCGGAATACGGATTAAGGTGCCGTCAACAGCCGGATTTAAGCCTAAATCACTTTCGCGCAAAGCTTTTTCGGCGGATTTGACAAGCGATTTATCCCACAAACTCACTGACAGTGTGCGCGCGTCCGGAGTGGAAATCGTGCCGATTTGAGAAATCGGCGACATGGAACCATAAGCTTCGACCATAATGCCGTCAAGAAGGCTTGCATGAGCACGGCCTGCACGGAGTCCGCCGAAATCCGCTTTTAAGGATTCAAGCGTTTTTTCCATACGGCTCAAAGCATCTGTTTTGATTTGATTGATATCTGACATATTTTTCCTCTTTAATTTTCAATGATTGTAAATTTCCCTTTGCCACAAACGGCATTAATGAAAGTATCTTTGTTTTTGAGCTCAAAAACGATAATCGGGATACGGCTTTCTTTGACAAGCGTTATTGCGGTCAAATCCATCACACGCAAGTTTTTAGCCAAAACTTCATCGTAAGAAACTTTTTCATAGCGCTTGGCATTCGGGTCTTTTCTTGGATCTGCCGTATAGACACCGTCCACCTGCGTGGCTTTTAAGAGCGCATCGCATTGCATCTCGGAAGCCCTTAAAGCGGCGGCCGTATCGGTTGTAAAATAGGGGTTACCCGTGCCACCGGCAAAGATGATGACACGTTTGCGCTCAAAGTGTTTCAAAGCTTTGCGATACATATATGGTTCACATACCTGAGGTATGTTCAAACCAGACATCACACGCACCGGCACTCCGATTTTTTCTAAGGCATCCTGAACGTAAAGCGCATTCATGATCGTGCCGAGCATACCGACCTGATCGGCAACGCTACGGTTAATGCCTTGGGAGGCCTCGACCGCGCCACGGAAGATGTTTCCGCCGCCGACGACAATACAAATTTCAACGCCTAAATCATAGACCTTTTTAATGTCGGTCGCGAGCTTTTTTAAGACATCAGGCGACATACCGAAAGTTTTATCGCCCATGAGCCCTTCGCCCGAAAGCTTAATTAAAACACGTTTGTATAAAGGTTTCATGCTTTTTTCCTTTAAAATTTAATGGCTTCATCATACAGCTTTTAGGACTTTTGTCATCATTTTTTTTCAAGCTCTTCACAATTAATTAACTTACATTGTGATACACTCCTTCTCAGACGGCAAAATTATTGTCGTTTAGCACCTGAAAGGTGCGGGGTTTCAACGACCTTTACACTACTGGCAGTAGGATATCTGCCAAAAAACTGTATCCCCGATGTTGGTTCGGGGTGCTCATGACGAATGTACAAGGGTTTTCCTAAAGGTCATGAGAGTCATTGTAGTGTATGATTGTTGAACGCCCTGACCGCCTTTTTGAGGTGGTTTTTTTCGTGTTATAAATTGGAGAATGTGTATGAATAAAAATGATAAAGAAGCGGTGTATGTGCGCGAAGGCGCAACACCGAAGGTTAGATCCCTTGATGACCTGACGCGTTGCGCAGGTCAAGGGATGACAATGAAAGAACGCGGGCGGTCGATGGTTGAAATATTGCCACCCCCTCCATACCTCCCCCCTCTTAACCGCGCCAAAGGCGCTAAGGGGGAGGATTCAATAAAGTCACCCCCTCCGTACCTCCCCCCTCTTAACCGCGCCAAAGGCGCTAAGGGGGAGGATTTAAAAGGAAGAAGCATGGTTGAGATGCTTGGGGTTTTGGCAATTATCGGGGTTTTAAGCGCCGGTGCTTTGGCAGGTTTTAATAAAGCGATGTTACAACATAAGTTAAATAAACACACCGATGAAATAGGATATCTTCTTAGTACGGTAATTCTTAATCAAGATAAATTAAAAGATGCTCGTTTTGGTATGATAGACGAACTTAAGACTTTAGGCGCTTTTACATGGTCTGTTGAAGCTTATACGCCAATCTGGCCGGGACAGGGCTACCCAGCAGTTAATGATTCGCTTGGCAATCAAATTTGGTTTGAAAACTACACAACAGAAGAATATCCATCTGTTGGAGATGAAATGGATTTGGGAGTCTATTTGCCACAGTCAGATTTTATGAACAAAGTTTGTTATAACTATGTCAATATTTTCAAAAATCTTGCGGGTGAGATAGAGGGAATTTATGTTAGGCGATCGATTGAAGGAGAAGCTTCAAAAAGAAAAATTTACCTTGGTAAAAATTGTGTTGCCGGTAGTTGCTTGTCGAAAATGACAAACAGCGACATTATGGATTTGTGTCAAAATCACTGTCCTTTGTCTGCCAAAAGATGTATTTTATATGCTATTATCAGCAGTTCGCGTGTGGAGGAACTGTTAATTAATGCAACAGATGTAGACTAAACAGCTTGTTCCTTTGTTTTAGAAAACTTGACAGAGGGGAAGTCTTCAGCCGTTTTGTTTAAATGCCAAGCATTGCGCGCCAAAAAGACATAATCGCCGTTATAATCGGTTGCGATATTAAGTTTATTGGCATCTAAAAACTTTTCAAAAGCGGATTTGTCATCGGCACTTACCCAACGCGCCGTATAATATTGCGTCGGTTCAAAAATAACGGGGATATTAAACTCGGTGCGGATTCTGTCTGCCATAACTTCAAACTGGAGGTTGCCGACAACACCGACAACATATTCGGATCCGACAGATGGCTTAAAAATGCTTGCGCCGCCTTCTTCAGCAATTTGCATTAAGGCATTTGCAAGGTGTTTTGATTTCAAGGGATCAATGGCACGAACGGATTTTAAAAGCTCGGGCGCAAATGAAGGAATGCCCGTAAAATGAAGGTTTTCGCCCTCTGTTAAGGTATCGCCGATGCGAAGATTGCCATGGTTTGGGATACCGATGATATCGCCGGCATAAGCGTCTTCGGCGAGCTCACGTTCTTGAGCCAAAAACATGACAGGTGTCGGCACCTTGATTTCTTTTTGAGTGCGGACTTGTTTTAAGCCCATGCCACGCTTAAAATGCCCTGAGCAGATGCGCATAAAAGCAATGCGGTCGCGGTGTTTGGGGTCCATATTGGCTTGGATTTTAAAAACAAAACCCGTGACTTTTGGCTCAGATGCTGTGACCTCGCGCTCTAAAGCTTTTTGCGGGCGAGGGGTGGGGGCAATTTGAACAAGACCCTCCAAAATTTCTTTGACGCCGAAGTTGTTAATCGCACTGCCGAAAAAGACCGGCGTTAAGGCGCCTGCCAAATATAAATCAAGATCAAATTTCGGGCAGAGCTCTTTGACCATTTCGACATCTTCACGCAATTTTTTGACGGCGTGTGCGGGAAGGAGTTTGTCAAGCTTTTCATCCGTTAAGCCTTGACATGTTTCAATGACGGCATTGATTTGAGATTTATCGCCCGTTTTGTTCATCAAAATCAGTTGATCGTTCAAAATGTCATAACAACCCAAAAAGTCTTTGCCGCTGCCGATCGGCCAGCTTGCGGGGGTGACATCTAGAGCAAGTGTTTTTTCGATGTCATCAAGCAAAACAAACGGGTCTAAACCCTCACGGTCGAGCTTGTTGATAAAGGTCAAAATCGGGATGTTGCGTAGCCTGCAAACCTCAAAAAGTTTTTTGGTTTGAGATTCAATACCTTTGGCGGAATCCAAGACCATAACGGCGGAATCAACGGCGGTTAAAACGCGGTATGTATCTTCCGAAAAGTCTTCGTGACCCGGGGTATCAAGCAAATTAAAAGTGATGTTTTTATAGTCAAATGTCATGACCGAAGAGGCAACGGAAATACCGCGCTCTTGTTCAACTTTCATCCAGTCGGAGTGAGCACGGCGGTTTTCGCCCCGAGCCTTAACGGCGCCTGCCGCATTGATCGCACCGCCGAAGAGAAGAAGCTTTTCGGTTAAGGTTGTTTTACCGGCATCAGGGTGCGAAATAATCGCAAAGGTTTTTCGATCAAAAATATTGGTTTGCGGCATAGGTATTCTCTTTTTTGTTATGCTTTAATTTTGGGGCATATTACAAAATCAAAAAAGAATATGCAATAGTTTTTATTATTTTCTTGATTTTAATATTTTTTTTAAGTAATATCCGGCGCAGTTGTTAAAATTTAACCGCGGACGTGGCGAAATTGGCAGACGCGCCAGACTTAGGATCTGGTGCCGAAAGGCGTGCGGGTTCAAGTCCCTCCGTCCGCACCATTTTTGAAAAAGAGAAAAATATGAAAATTACGGAAGAAAAATCAAAGGGTTTGACCAGAAAATTTACGGCTGTCATTGCAGCTGCCGATTTTGAAAAAGAGGTTCAAGAGCGCATCGCGCATTTGGCAAAAACCACAAAATTGCCCGGGTTCAGACCGGGAAAGGCCCCGATTGCAATGCTCAATCAAAAATATCGCGGTGCCGTTTTGGGCGAGGCTTTGGATCATTTGGTGCAACATGCCGTCAATGATATTATCAAAGAAAAAGATTTGCGCGTGGCAATGGAGCCCGAAATCAAACTCGGCAAATTTGAAGACGGCAAAGATATTGAGTTCACAATGGAAGTTGAAACTTTGCCTGAAATCAAGCTCGGTGATTTTTCGAAAATTAAACTTGAAAAATTGATGGCTGAAGTGCCGGCAGAAGAAATTGAAAAATCTTTGCAATATGTTGCCGATTCGCGCCGCGAAACAGAGCCGGTGAAAGAAGACCGTAATTGTAAAAAAGGTGATGTCGTTGTGATTGACTTTACGGGTTCAATCGATGGTGTGGAATTCAAAGGCGGCAAGGGAACGGATTATCCGTTAGAGCTCGGTTCAAACTCATTTATTGAGGGCTTTGAAGACCAACTCATCGGTCACAAAAAAGGCGACAAGGTTGATGTGAAGGTTAAATTCCCTCAAGATTATCATGCCAAAGATTTGGCCGGAAAAGATGCCGTTTTTGCTGTTGAAATCAAAGAATTAAAGGTTTTGAAAAAGACGGAAATCAATGATGAATTTGCGGTAAGCTTAGGCGAAAAAGATTTGGCATCCTTAAAAGAAAAAGTTGCAGCACGCATCAAAGAAGATTATGAAAACGCTTCAAAGATGAAATTAAAACGCACGCTTTTGGACGCTTTGGATAAAGAATATAAAATCGAAGTGCCTGAAAAATTGGTGAATGCCGAATATGACAGCATTGTCAAACAATATGAACACGCCAAAGAGCACAACGAATTAGATGAATACGAAAAATCGAAGTCTGAAAAAGATCTTTTGAAAGAATATAAAGAGATTGCAAATCGCCGTGTGAAACTGGGTTTGCTCTTATCGGAAGTCGGTGTGCAGGAAAAAATCCAGATTGCCCCTGATGATATTAATAAAGCCATTATGGCAGAGGCAAGAAAATATCCGGGACAGGAAAAAGCCGTGTTCGATTTTTATCTCAAAAACAAAAACGCTGTTGAAGCTTTGAAGGCACCGGTCTTCGAAGAAAAGATTGTTGACCACATTTTAAGCAAGGTTCAATTATCTGAAAAAACAGTTTCTGTCAAAGAGCTTTACAACTTTGACGAGAAATAAAAACTTGTATCGTTTTAAGGAAAAAGACCTCCGAAAAATCGGAGGTTTTTTATTTGTTCCAAGGTTTATTATAGCAAAGGGTTGCGGAAACGGTTTGGATTTTGGTTTTGCCGTTTTTCAAATAAATCACGCCGCCTAAATCTTTTTGTGGTGTAAGCGGTTTATGATTGAAGCTTAAATTGCCCTCTAAATCAAAAGTAAAAATGTTTTGATAAGTGCATTTTTCTTGGTTACAGATAAGGCTTATTTCAGGCATTGATTGAAGTTTTTGATATGTTTGAACGCCTTTATACCCCTCTGAGAAAATCTGAGTTAAAAAGCTGTTTTTCTTTTTTGAAAAAACAACAAGCTCGTTTTGAGGTGATCTGATGCCGATGGTTTTACCGTCTGATGAATAAAGAATATCGGGTTGGTGATCGAAAAAGCAGGGCAATATGCCGATAAATATCAGAACAAGGCCGAATTTGCGCCAGCTTTTTTGCCAAAGCATCAGCCACAAGGCGCCGAAGGTTATCAAGACAAGGCTTAAAAGTGAAATGTTTGAAACTTTCATGTTTGCCATCGGGAGAGAAGAAACAAAGAAAGTCATTTTGTTTAAGAGCAAAATGCCAAAGCCGGCAATTTTCAGAAACGGCAGGTAAATATGAAACGGCAAAAAGACAAGGGAAAGAAAAATAAAAGGCATCACCAAAAAGGCGATAATCGGTGCGCTCAAAAAATTACCGAGCAAGGCATAGGGTGCAAAGGTGCCGAAATGATAGACGCTAAATGGAAGCGTTGCAAGGGTGGCTATCAAGGTGGTCAGAAGAACCCCTGAAAAATATACAAAAACAGCTTTGAAAGGGCCATGCGCTGAAAAAGAAAGTTTTTCCTTAAATGTTTCATAAAACGAGACAAACGCTGTGACTGCGGCAAAAGAAAGCTCAAAAGAGGCAGAAAGCAAAAGGTGAGGCTGAAAAACTAAAATAAGAAGTGCCGCAAAGGAGGTCATGCGAAGCGATATGGCTTCACGGTCAAAAATCAAACCCAAAAAGACAAGAGAGGACATTAAAAATGCGCGCGTTGCGGGAACAGCCATCCCTGAAAGCAACAGATAAACAAAACTCAAGATGATGGCAAAGATGCAGGCAACTTTTTTTGAAGAATAATGAAGTGCGAAATATGGCACCAGCGACATCAAAAAACGAACAAGAAAGAAGGCAAACGCCGCAATAAAACCCATATGTAAACCGGAAATCGAAAGAAAGTGCGCAAGACCTGCATTTCGATATTGTGCGTAAAGCGTCTCCGAAACGAGATTTTTGTTACCGACCAAAACAGCCGAGGCAACCGATGCTTCGTTTTCGGGTAAGGCTTTTTGAACAAGAGAAGAAATATCGATGCGCAAGTTAAGAATATCATCAGAAATTTTGCTTTTGTATTGATGGTTTTCATCGCAATCAACAACAAAGACATTGCTTTCGGTGTAGCCGATGGCGGATATTCCTTGATAAAAAGCATGACGCGCAAAATCAAAGCCGTTTGGCATCAGCGGCGCAGAAGGTTTTGAAACGGTTGCAACGGTTTCAACACACTGCCCGACCCTAAAAGGGGTTTTGACATTTGAGGTGACGCGGTATATACCTTTTAAAGGTCTGTCAAAATCGTGGACATCTGAGAGCCAAAGGCGTGTTTTGCCTGTCAAGGATAAATCCGTTTGCTGGATGCGTCCGATTAAATATGTCGTTTTTTTCTCACGCGGAAAAGACACTTTTTCGGCTTGAAAATGTGTTTGAACGGCAATGTCAAAATAGCCTGAAAAGCTCATCACAAGAGCAAAAAGAAAAATAGAAACGGGACGCTTTCGAAAACAAATCAAAAGAGCAAACAAAAAGCAAAAGACGGAAGATAATGCAATAAGGGAAAACTCAAAGTCAGTTAGAAAATAAAATCCGATGCCAAACCCGAACAAAACAGGCAACCAGAGAAAATAGCGTGTCTGTTCTTTCGCAATTGTTTGAGAAATATTTTTGAAAAACATCAATGCTTCTTTTTGACGATATGAAAAATGATGTCAGCGGCATTGGCGCTTGGTGTTTGTTCGCCTAAGCCTAAAATCTCTTTGACCTTTTGAAAGCCTTCCATTTGGCGCTCATATAAATCGCCTTTTTTTAAGAACTCGGAAACATAATACAAAATTTTATCTTCGGTGCAGTTTTCTTGCAACAATTCAGGCACAATTTCACGTCCGAGCAAGATATTGCTCAGATTGACGAATTCAATTTTAAGCAAATGGCGCGCCAAAAAGGCGGTGAAAGGAGCAACCTTATAGGCGATCAGATGCGGCACATCAATCATGGCAAGCTCTAAAGCCACCGTGCCGGAAGCCGCAACGGCAACGGCGGAGGCCTTAAAGGCATCGTGTCTGTCGGCTTCGGTATTGACGACAATCAGCGGCAAAGAAGAAGATTGAACCATTTGTCTGACCTTATCTTCAACCGTTCGGACTGTCGGAACAACAAAAACAAATTCCGGATTTTTTTGATGAAATCTTTGTGCGGCATTCAAAAAAACAGGGAGCAAACGGGCAACTTCATTTTTGCGCGAACCGGGGAGCAGCGCCATAATCTTTTGATTGTCTGCAATGTTAAAACGCTCTCTGAAATCTGTTTCATTGCTATAAATAACAGAGCTTTCAATGACGGGATGGCCGACAAAGGTGGCGTCCAAATGATAGGGAGTGAAATATTTCGGTTCATAAGGAAAAAGCGTTAAAAGGTGATCAATGTATTTATACATCGTGCGGGCGCGTTTTTTCTTCCACGCCCAAACCTGTGGCGCAACATAATGAATCTGAGGTATGCCGAGTTTTTCCTTTCGTAAGGCTTTATGAATGCGTGCGGAAAAACTCCAACTATCGACGGTGACAACAACATCAGGTCGGACACGCTCAATATCTTGAACGGTCTGCTTGATACGGCTCAAAATGCGCGGAATGCTTGGAATAACCTCAAAAACACCCATGACGGCAAGTTCTGAAATATCAAAGAGCGAATTTAAGCCCTCGTTTTCCATCGTTTCACCACCGACGCCGAAAAATTCGGTGTCAGGGTATTTTGAAATGATGGCGCGCATAAGCCTTGAGCCGAGTAAATCACCTGAAGGTTCACCGGCAATTAAATATATTTTCATTTATATATACTCCGCAGGATTAATCCCGATTAAAAACATTTTATATTGATCGGCAAGTTGAATGACTTCTTTTTCATCAACAACCAGCGCATTGCCCGCATGGACAGCCAAACCTTTCAGGCCGGATTTGTGCGCATTTTCAATGGTTTTAAGGCCGATGGTCGGCAAGTCGATGCGCATATCTTGTTGCGGTTTTCTGAGTTTGACTAAAACGCCGCCATCGCCTTTTCGCTGATAATCGGCACAGCGTTTGATAAGCTCATCGGTGCCTTCAATGCCTTCAACGCCCAAAACAAGACCTTGTTGAACAACGACACTTTGACCGACATCAAGTTCGCCAAGTTTTAAGCCGACTTCAACACCGCGTTTGATATCCGCTATTGCTTGTTTATCGGGCTTTGCTTTTGTTAAAACACCGGATTTCAGGAGAATGTCAGGCATAATTTCATGGATGCCGACCACGCGCCAATTTTCGCTTTCAATTTCTTTAATGAGCGCGCGCAAAATGCCATCATCTCCCAAGGATTTGAAACCGATTTTGGCAAAAAAGGCAGCCGTGCGCATATCGGGTACCAAATCGGCAAGAGTGGGTCGACGGATGGTGCCGATCATGACAACATCTTGAATGCCTTCTTCTTTGAATTTTTGAAAGCCTGTGCCGGCTTGACCGATACGAATAAAAATGTGGTTGACATTTGAATCAAAATAAGCCTTATCCGCATTGCCGGAAACAGCCAATACAAAATAAGGAATTTCATTTTGTTTGCAATAATTGATTAAAATATGAGGCAGGGTGCCTCCACCGGCGATGATGCCTAATTTTCGTTTGGATTCTATCATGGACTTTATGATGTTGTTAAAACAATAAACCCTTATTAGCACAATAAATAAAATTTTTCAAGGTTATCTTTTAGCAAATGTTAAAAGATATCTTAAAGAAAATTTAAATATCAGGGCTTAAAATAAACGCATTAAGAAATTTATCGGAGAATAAATATGGCAGAGCTCAATGATGTGTTAAACAAAGAGGTGATGAACCTTTTGACGGAAGAGCAAAAAATTGTTTTCTTAAAAACGCTTCTTTTTGCCTCGAAAATAGACGGGGAAGTTGATGTCGGCGAGGTCAAATTTATCAAAAAGATGGCAACAAAATACAAAGTGGAAGATATTAAAAAAATTTTTGAACAGGTGTCGGAAAGAGAATTGATGCAGGAATTAGAGGTTTTGAAGCAACGAAGAGTAGCCATGGAGTTGATTAAAGAACTCTTTCGTTTGGGACATTCGGATTCTGATTTGGGCGATGAGGAAATTTTATTTATCGGTCGTGTGGCAACGGCACTCAATATTGAGATAAGAAAAGTTGAACAAATCAGCAGTTGGGTTATTGACAGGTTTATCTGGCTGGAACAAGGCAGAATTATATTTGAGGAGGTATGATGTCAAACAATCAAACATTGATGCAGATTTTGGCTCAAGCTATTCGAAAGCAATATCCGGATACGGATTATGCAAAATTAAAAACAATGCTTCGCGAAATGTTGTTTGCGCCAACGGGAAGAGTCGTCAAAGTTGATAATAAAATGCGTTTAGAGGCTGAGGATTTGCGCTTTATGACGGCAAATGCGCTTGAAAAAGCAGATCAAAAAGTGAATATCAAGTTTGTAAACAAGACGGAAACAATAGAAACATTAATAGATCCGATGACGGAATATTTTAACTGGCTTTCGGAAACAACATCGATTTTGAATCACTTAAATGACGGTTTTGTCAGCCAAGAAGATGCCATTGAAAGAGAGACCTTTTTGGCATTGCTTGAGAAAAGGCAGGCGGAACTGATGGTTTGTTTGGCACTTTATGAAAGCTGCGCTTCGGATGAGGCAAAAGAGCGTGCGCAATTTACTTGTTACAAATTAAAAAAATTAAGGGAAATGAATGCGGCAATTCAGTTTTTAACAAGGCAAGGCCAAAATATTGAAACAACGCGCTCGGAATATGATGCGGCGATTCCTTATTATAAATATTTCAAAAATTTGCAAAAACTGCCGTTTGGGTATGATATGCCTTATGAACAAAAAATAAAACTCGGTATCAGCCATGATGATGACGAGGATTTGGCGGAAAATTACAATCATTACGCTATCATTCTTAATGAGATGCTTGATGAAATGCAACGCGAGGATGATGAACTTAATCAAATTCGCCAGACAGATTAAAAATAAATTTTTGAGCAAAATGAAAATTTATCTGGACGATAGTAAAATTTTTATGTATGCTTAAAACTAAGCTTGAATAAGCGATGATCATTTTTTAAGGAGAAAGAATATGGGCGTTTTGTTATTGCCGATTTTTAAGACACTTGCTTTGGTGCTTGATATTTATTTTAAGGTCGTTATCGTGGAAATTGCGGTTCATTGGTTGTTACATTTCAAAATTTTAAGTGTCAACAATAAATATGCCGAAAAATTTGTTGAAATATTGAAAAAATTGACAGAGCCGGTTTATGCTAAAATCAGAGCGAAAGTTCCGCCGTTTGCGGATTTTGATGCTTCACCGTTTATTTTGCTTCTTATTCTTTATTTCATCGGCCAACTTTTGGTGGCTTTAAGTGAGGCTGTTTTATAAATTGGCTTTTTTTGAAAAAAAAGAAGACGGTTATTTGTTAAGAGTTAGGTTAACGCCTAACTCTTCTTTGGTTAAGATTATCGGTGTGATGCAAAACGCCGATGGTGAGGAATATCTGAAAATAAGTGTTGTTTCGGTGCCTGAAAAAGGAAAAGCAAACAAAGAATTGCTTGACTTTTTAGCAAAAAAGCTCAATATGGCAAAATCTTTATTGGAAGTTGTGGGCGGGCAAACAGACCGTTGGAAAAAGATTAAAATTAAAACAATTGAAGATTTGAATGAGAGATTGGAGGCAATGCTTAAATGAGTGCAGAAATAATTGATGGTAAGGAACTCGCCTTAGAAATAAGAAAAAATTTGAAAGAAAAAATTTTGCGCTTGAAAAAAGCGCCGAAACTGGTTGTGATTTTGGCGGGCGACGACGAGGCAAGCAAAATTTATGTTAGAAACAAGCAAAAGGCGGCGGCTGAAATCGGCATTGAGACAGAGCTTTTCCGCTTTGAGGAGAATTCTTCCCAAAAACAACTTGAAGAACTGATTGATCGCCTGAATCAAGACAAAGATGTGAACGGGATTTTATTGCAGCTTCCCGTACCGGCGCATATAAACGGTAATGCGCTTTTAGAGCGTATTGACCCGGCAAAAGACGTGGATGGTTTTCATCCCTTTAATATCGGCTTGCTACAAAACGGGGCAAATAAAGCTACCATCGCGGCGACGCCTAAAGGTGTTTTGAGGTTGATTAAGAGTGTTAAAAAGGATTTGACGGGTTTGAATGCGATAGTCATCGGGCGTTCGGTGATTGTCGGTAAGCCGATGGCGATGTTGCTCTTAAATGAGAATTGCACGGTCATCATTGCACATTCACATACAAAAGATTTGAAAGAGCTGTGCTTGAAAGCTGATATTGTTGTTTCGTCAACCGGTTGTGGCAAAATGGTGAAGGCTGATTGGATTAGAAAAGGCGCTACCGTCATTGATGTGGGGATTTGCCGTGATGAGAACGGTAAACTTTGCGGCGATGTGGATTTTGAAAGTGTTAAAGAAGTTGCCTCATACATAACGCCTGTGCCGGGGGGCGTCGGCCCGATGACGATTGCGATGCTTTTAGAAAATACGATTGAGGCGTATTTAAAACAACGAGGGTAAAGCTTATATTTGCCATATACAAGGAGAAAAAGTATGGCGATGATGATGGTTTTTTCAAGCAAGCAACAGTCTGAAAAATATGAATCGGAGGCGGTTCGTTTGGGACTTAAATGTTTCCAAACGGACAATATTTATCAGTTTTTAAGATATGCCAAAGAGGTGAGGCCTGATGTCGCGATGATGGAGTTTGAAGAAGGTTTTAATCAAGATGAAAAAATGATGGAAAGCGTCAAAGAAGCTTTGTGTGAAAAAGATAAATGTGCAAGGCTTTATATCAATCGTGTGGAAAAATATTTAAACTGAAGAAAATTTTGCTTGATTTTTAAAAATGTTTGTGTATGGTAGGGTTTGAACGTTATCTGAGGGTTTTGCCTGACAATACTCAAAAATCGGTAAATCCCTGTAGTTCGACGCGCTCGCTAATCTTCGATTCGACGCGCTCGCTTCGCTCGGTGATGGCCGGGGGAGTAGACCCCGTCATATTAAGGATTATGTTTTAGCTTTAGCTTATGCCGATATAGCTCAGTGGTAGAGCACGTCATTGGTAATGACGGGGTCGTAAGTCCAATTCTTACTATCGGCACCAATGCAAAAAGTCCGCTTTTAAGCGGGCTTTTTTGCATTGAGGGGCAGAGATTGATTTAAGGGTTACCCCGTCATGAACCAATAAGTGCTCTTGCACGTCATTGGTAGCGGCGCAGTTAAAAGAACACCAACGTGTTGTTTTAACGCGTAACGCGCGCCGTTAGCGGCTGAGCAAGGAAAGTGACAACAACCGAAGCGAAGCCTTGCTAACAAGTGGGGTCGTAAGTCCAATTCTTCACGTCCGGCACCATTTTATAAAAAGCACCTTTTTAAGGTGCTTTTTTGCTTTGTTGGGGTTGGTTTATAAAAAGTCCGATTGTCTCGTTCTCGAAAACCGCAATATCGCCTAAATTATCGGACTTTTTATTTTTTTATGTCATTCCTTGACCTGCGCGGTGCGTCAGGTCATCAAGGAATCTGGTCTTTGCGAAGCTCCTTATTTAATTTGTAGATGCCTTGAATTTTGCCTGTCGGCAAAATAGGCATGACACTATTTATTTTTTTTCTTTTTTGTAAAAAAAAAACTTGACAAAAAATGGGGGGGGTAAACTGGAAGTACAAACAAATTAGTATGGATAGAATTGGGTCAACTATTAGCCGTGTGCTATAAGATGGTAAGATTTTTTCATACTTTTATATTTTGTTTGCAAGACTGAAAGTTAAACAAATAATACCATAAAAATGGAAAAAATAAGCATCATTCTTTTTGCGGGAGGATTGTGTCTTTACCTCCTTCTGCAAGTGGTCGGCTTTGTGGCGGCTCTGAGTATCCGCAAAAAACATCGGGAGCCGGGAAAAGGGTTTTTGATTTTACTCCTTGCCCTTGCTGTGGTGTCAATCGCGGCCATGTTTGTCGGGATTGGTCTGTGGGTGTACGCAATGCACTCATGGAAAGTCCTTTGTATCTGTGTGGGGGCGGGTATGCTCGGATACCTCACCGGTAGAGGGAATCGACATTAGCACGCAACCCCTCGGAATTCGGAGCTTATCACAGATGTGATTTGTTTTGAAATCCGAGGGTTGTTTTGTTTTTAAAAGAAACGTTAGCTTATACTCCGGAAATGATTGGGCTACTCTTTATCTTCAGGTTTATCTATTTTTTTCTGATTTTTCTTGGTTGGCAAATAATTTTCATCCGTTACGACTTTTTGTCCTGTACGTTTTTCAAAGTCTTCTCGTGCACGTTTGGAAATGTTTCCGCCGATTTTTGCTGCTTTTTTATTTTCTTTCATTCCGGTTGCACTGGTATTTTCTGCAACCTGACGAGTTGAAAGCTCCGCTAACGCGGTAAAGATAAGTTCGGCTTCACTCATATGGTCGCGTAAATTTTGCGATTTTAAACCTTTAAGCTGTTTATGTTCTTTAACCGACAATCCCGACCATTCTTGATGAATGATGTTTGTTAAAATAGCATATTCTTCATCTTTTGTAATATCATGCTTTTGCCAATAATCAGTCAACTTATTACGCGTTTCTTGCCCTATCATACGTTGCTGTATCCATTTTTCAGAATGTCCAAGTTTTTGCCAATTTTCACGAGCGCGATCTATGCTTAAAGCTGGATCAATTGTCTCTTTCATCCGCTCATAACCGACTTTAGCAAGCCATTGTTTAATCGGTTCCGCTTTTGGGCTTGGTACTGATTGGACAATACGCAGCATAGTTTCGGCATCAGCCACTGTTGTCAGATATTTTTTACCATCAGTTGCTTCCAATTTCAGTTTATGACAATTTGTCATAGACTGACTTCCTTCTTTTCTAAGTCTTTCTGCTAATTTATTCCAATAGCCTTGGGCTAATTTATGGTCTTTTTCAATCAATATTGCAATAACATCAATAACAGAAAAATACCAAATATTCTTATCTTCATCATAAACCGAGCGGATTTTACTGTGTTCAAAAAGTTTAATATCGTTTTTCATTATATGTCTCTGAATATAAGTTCTACATTTGTTCTCATTTTAAGTATAAAAATTAAAATATAAATAACAAAATAAAGATATTAACAATTATCAATTTTTCTTAACAACAACTCCAACTTATATTCTAACTGTCTATATTCATTGTAATTTTCAGTCCGATAGTCGCAAAGTATCGGCACCATTTTTGAAAACCGCCTCAATGCAGGCGGTTTTTACTTTTGTTGTGCTGATTTATAAAAAGTCCGATAATTTGCTTCCCGAAAAAGGCACTTTTTCAAATATTATCGGAGTTTTTTATTTTTCACAAATTTTTGGAGTACCCCCAAAAAAAACACCGCAAATCTTGTGAAATGCAGTGTTTTTGAGCTTAATCCGGATGCCAATCATAGGTTACCGTAATGGTAATATCATCAGGCGAAACAAAAACGTCAGATTTATTCATCCTTACGATATGATAATAACAGAAAAACGGTTCGCTTTGATATTCAAAATAGCGATTGTGCGCTACAATCTGA
>JAFVFH010000079.1 GCA_017475525.1 Alphaproteobacteria bacterium
AGGGGTCTACGAATTATCGAATCCTCCCCCAGAAAAGAGGGTGTCTTTATTGAATCCTCCCCCTCAGCGCCTTTGGCGCGAAACCGAGGGGGGAGGTTTGGAGGGGGTGGCTTTATCGAATCCTCCCCCCCTGAGGGCGTGAGGATGAAAAATACCCGTGATGGTATTTTTCACCGCAAACGGCGAAGTTTTGTTTTTTTCTAAGGAAGCGAAAAGCGACCGCAAGAAAAAATACAAAACAAGTGACCGACGAAACACCGCAGGTGTTTCTAGAAGAGGTGCGGTGGGGGTGACAACAAAAGAGCCTTTCCTTTCCCTGTCATCCTTCGAGGTGCGCTTTCGCGTCACCTCGTCCAAGGATCTCAAAGCCGGCGTCGCACCCACGCCGCTTCTTAAATTAAAAAAAACAAATCTTTTTTAATGGATCAATTGTGCCTCGTTTGATTTAACGAGATCTTCCAAATCTTCCAAAAACCACTCAGCTTCCCCTTCATCGTCTTTGAACATCTGCAAAAAGCGGCTTTTGAGCGCGATGAGCAAACTGGCCTCACCGATTTTCAAATCAGCGAGCTGATAAACCCCGTCATGCTCATGTACCCTAAACTCGACTTTAATTTTTTCAAAATTTTCCGTCCTGTATTTTTCGGGCAAATCGATACTAGCAACTGCGTCCGCATGATTTTCAAAAGCCTTAATGTTCAAAATCTCAAAACCGATTTCATCAGTTTTAAAATCGATGGGATACGACTTATATAAACTTTTGATATATCGCTTAAAAAGGGCATGATAGCGTTTTTTTTGCGCATCATTTAACGCGCTTCGATATTGCCCTAAAACATATTGCCCCATATAAGCGGCATCAACATTTTGCTCAAAAATCTCATCTAAAAGTTCATACCGCTTATCCAAATCCTGCATTCCGAGAGCCGAAATAAGCGTTTGACCTGTATCATTCAAAAACGCACGAACACGAGCCTCTTCAACCCCCGCATAAGCCTGAAAAGAAAAGCATATTGAAAAAATAAACGCACAAACCTTTTTCATATAGCACACTTTAATTTTGATTTAACCCTATCTTGTCTTTAACAACAAATAGAGGCCTTTTTTTCACTTCAATAAAGACTTTTGCCAAATATTCTCCGATAATACCTAAAGACAAAAGCTGGATACCTCCAAGCGCTGTTACTAATGTTATGGTTGAAGCCCATCCCGCAATTGTTCCCTTTGTCCACCAACCATACAAAACAATCAATATAAAAATTCCACCTAAAAAACAAAACACAAAACCTAAAAATGTCACAAGACGCAGAGGAATAATTGAAAAATTAGAAATTCCGTTCCATGCCAAAGCTAACATTTTCTTTAGCGGATATTTTGTTTCTCCGGCAGTGCGCTCTGTCCGGTCATAATAAACCTTTGCATCCTCAAAACCGATTAAAGGCACGATAGCTCGTAAAAATAAATTTCTTTCAGGAAATTGTTTTAAAACATTTACTGCTCGCTTTGTCATCATACGAAAATCAGCATGATTGTAAATAACATTAACTCCTAATACTTTCAAAAACCTATAAAAAAGCTGAGCAGAAGCTCTCTTAAAAAAGGTATCTGTATCTCTTGACTGACGAACGCCATAAACAATATCTTTGCCGTTTTCAATAAAGGAAAGCATTTCTTCAATACATTTCGGATCATCCTGTAAATCAACATCTATGGTCACATAAACATCCGCATCATTTTCGTATAATCCAGCTAAAAGTGCCCCCTGATGACCGAAGTTACGCGACAAATTAATCCCACAAAATATTTCATTTTCAGAAACAGCTTTTGAAATAATATCCCAAGTCTTGTCAACAGAACCATCATTAACAAAGCAAACCTTACTGGATGGACTGATTTTTTTATTTTTTATCCATGCAGACATTAATTTTTGCATCGTTTCAATCGTATAATGTAGCACTTCTTGCTCATTATAACATGGCATGATGACAAGCATTCTTTTTAAGTTATCCATCTCAAAAACTTTCACTCTTTACAAATTTAATTCATTATACTAAAAAATATACAGCATTATTTCTAGGAATCAATCCATTTTAAGAGTTTTCAGATGATACAGCCTCAAATTTCCGTTTTAGTTCCGGTATATAACTCCGCGCCTTATTTGGCTGAAACAATTAAATCTGTTTTGAATCAAACCTACAAAAATTTTGAATTAATTCTTCTTAACGATTGTTCAACAGACAATTCCGAAGAAATTATTTTGAGTTTTAAAGACAAACGCATACGTTACTACAAAAATGAGAAAAATTTAGGTATATCCCCAACTCGCAACAAATTAATAGAGTTGGCTGATAAAGATACAAAATATTATGCTATTTTGGATAACGATGATATTTGTTTTCCTCAAAGGCTCGAAATCCAAAAAAAATTTTTAGATACTCATCCTGATATTTCAATGTGCGGCACATATTTTGAACTTTTTAACTCAAATAAAAATTTAAGCTTGTTAAAATCGTTCATTATTAACGTCGGTTTCATATGGTGTCATCCTCTCCGACCAACACTTAAAGATGCTCTGAAAGGCAATGTGTTAATGCATCCGACAGCAATGTTTCGAGCTTCCGACCTGAAAAAATATAACATTGCCTATCGCGCGCAATATTCTCCTGCCGAAGATTATGACATCATAAAACAAGCCTTATTTAATAATTTGAAATTAGCAAATATTCCTCAAATTTTACTGAAATATAATTTACATGGCGATAATTGTTCTCTCACGCAAAAACAAAAAATGGAAAATGCGGATAAAAAAATCAAAAAAGAAATCGCCGAATTTATGCATATCAACAACTATAAACCCTACCCTTATTTTCTGGTTATGCTTGAAAAACTACGCTTAAAATATTTTATGAAAGACAAAAAATGATTACTGAACCGCTATTTCAAAAACACATTTTAGATCAAATATTTAATACTTTTGACAGGTATTTGTTTGTTGATAATTGGATTTTGCAATATCTCGGCGCACTTTTTATCATTTATTTGTGTTATAAAGTTTTAACTTATAAAAGCGTTGCTTTTTATCCAAACTTTTTACCAACTGAAAATTATCCTGTATCTTTGAAGCAAAAAGACACTTTATATGCTTTTGTTTTTTTGTGTTCATGTTTTTTCATTTATTCTTTAAGCCTGTATTTTAGGGAATTAACTTTTTTCAACAACATAGACACTATGGGACGAAACACCATGCACTTATTGCAAAAAGGTGTGACTCCGATGTGGGGAATAAATGGTCGCTTATCCCCTGTTGCTTTTTGGGATGTAAACATTATCTATGCCGTTACTCATAATTTTAAGTTAATTAATATATACATTATACTTCAAACACTATTCATTGTATATTTACTTAATAGCCTGTTAAATTTTATTCCTCAACCCAAAAAGGAAATCATAATCGGATTATTTATCCTCTCTCCTGTTTTTTTCTGGGTAAATCTGATAACATATCCCGAAAAATGGCTTTTGATTTACGTCATAGGAAGTTTAATTTTCCTAAAAAAATACACTCAAAACACTTCTAACCCTACAAATCTGTGGTATGCAATTTTACTCACAAATTTAGCCTTATATACCAAAGAAAACACCATTTTGCTTTACTTTGGTATTCTTGTTTATTCGGTATTATATAATATTTATATAGAAAAAATTAACCTATCTAGCTTTATTCATCCTCTAAGGACATGTCGACAACTTCCACTTGAAACTCTTCTTTTTATTTCGTTGCTAATATTTGCCCATTTTTGGCTTGAAAATGTTTATATGATTATTGATAGTCCTTATTTAATATTGCGCGAAAAAACAATTATTGATTGCTTAAAAGTATATTATTTTGAATTATTTATCATATTGAGTGCTTGTATTTTATGTTTCAAACATATTTTACAAAATAAATCTTATATCCTTTTAAATGGCCTTATTCTTGGTTCTTGTTTTTTAGCTATATTTACTGTTTTTATAGCCAAAATGGCACCTATAACATCCCAAATGGAAAGCAAGCCATACTACCTCATTTTAGCTTACATGGTTTGTTTAATTTATCTTCTATCATTTTTGAAAAATAAAAAAATGTGGTTTCTCTTTGTTTCTGCTATTTTGGTCTATATTACCCTGCGAAATATACAAATTGAGCAAAAAGAAGAAGGAAGATCATATCGTGAAGTTGCCCAATTTTTAATATCAAAAAACAAAGAGCAATTAAATCTTTTCATCTCTCAAGGAAGTGAACCTATTGTGTGGTGCTTTGGTATTTGGTCAACGGTCTATAAATATTATTGGCCAAATAAAAAAATTCATTTTTTCACCTCCGGCTTTGATAAAGATATAGAAACATCAAAAGTCTTTATTCCTGGATGGAATAATGAATATAAAATTTTTCACCCAATAAACTACAAAAAACTTCCTTCACAAGGAGATTTTTATATCATCAAAAAAACTGAAGCATTCAAATTTGATAAAACCCTCATTCGAGATCTTCCTCAGCAAAAAGTTTTCACAAATAAATTTTTTGAAGTTTACGAAATACAATGAAAAAAATATTCACTCAAATATTAAAAATTTGGTTTTCTTTACCGCAACCCTTACGCTTTTTTCTTGTCGGTGGTTTTAACACTGTTTTTTCATTTACTGTTTTTTCTTTGCTCGTTATCTTCAAAATTAACTACACACTTTCAATCATCATAGCATATATTTTAGGAACAAATTGTTCAATTTTCACAATGCGATATTTTGTATATCAAAATCATAGAAATATTCTACAATCTTACGTCAAAGGTTGGATGGCTTATTTAAGTCTATTTGCCGTAAATTATATCTTTCTATACATATTTATTGAATTATTTCATTATACACCTATCATCACACAGGCGTGTTATACTATTCTGTCTCCCATCTACATATATCTGGTGCACAAATATTTTACATTTAAGAATTCCAAGCTTTGTAGATAAACTTTTTTTGATAATTGCCTTATTCAAATATTTGTTTTATATTCCTATAAATTAAATGCTAAAAGGACATTTTGCATTGGAAAATCTCAACAGAAAAAGCAATTTTGAATTATTGCGCATATTCGCAATAGTCCTTTCTTTTTTAATGATTATCTTTTTGTTATCTATTTATTTATGCTATCCTATCCATACAGTGGACCATTACCTAAAAGAACAAGAGAAAATCATCAATAACTATATAAAAAATAAACAAAAAAGAAAGTCAAAATCAGTTGTATATACTGTTATCACAAATGATTATGACAGTTTAGAGATAATTCAAAAATATCAATATATTAATCCAGATTGGGATTATGTGTGTTACACTGATAACAAGAAATATATTGAACAGGGTCACGTTGGTATATGGGAAATCAGACCCATCGTTTACACAAAACTAGACCCTGTCCGCAATCAACGCTGGCATAAATTGCATCCGCATCTTTTATTGCCTGATTATGATGAAAGCATATACATAGACGCAAATATTGATATTTTATCTGATTTTCTCTTTAAAACCATCAGAAAAAGAAACAAAGATTTTTTAGTTCCAAAACACTTTAAAAACAAATGTATTTATGAAGAATATCAAGATATTTTACTCTACAAATTTGATACTCCGGAGATTATTTACAAAGAATTAGATTTTATTAAAGAAGCCAAAATGCCTAGAAACAAAGGTTTTTTAGAAACAAATATACTATACAGAAAACACAACAACCCTAAAATCATTTTAATGATGAATCAATGGTGGGATATGGTGGAAAAATACTCCAAAAGAGATCAATTATCTTTTACATATATTTTATGGAAAAATAATTATGATATACATCAAATGGAGTTTGATAACGCCAGATTGCGTAAAAATGACTTCTTATTCAGAGATCATTTAAAACCACATCCTCTATAAGTAAGCATATGGAATATATAAAATGTGGGTTCTGTTTTCTATATTAGCCTCAATCGCCGGTGCGTTTTATTATCTTTCGACACAAAATGCAAAAATAAATGCCAATATCTTTATGGTTTATCGCGGTTGGCTGATTGTTTTCATTTTATTACCCGTCCTTTGCGTTTATCCTATTCGCTTTTCCTTGAATTTTTACCTTATGTCTTTACTCCAAGGTGCGATTGTGGCTTATACAGACTACTTAAGTTTCAGAGTCAATAAAAATTATGGTGCGGAAACAGTCAGTTCCATCATCCCTTTTTCTGTGATTATCGTCTTTTGTGCGTGGTGTCTTATTCATCCGTCAATTGTTTTAAATTATCTCGAAACACCCGTTAAAACATTTTTTATTATATGTTCTTTATGTGGTGTTGTTTATGCGCTCATCAACTATCGCAAAACACCTTTAACAAAAAAAGCTTTTCGACTGCTCATTCCTGTTCTAATTCTGAGTTCAACAATTTCCATTTTAAATAAACTGATTATGTCTTATTCAGGTGAAAATCCTTTACTTTGCGCTTGTTGGCGTGTTTGGATTTTAAGTTTGCTTATCGGCATTATTCACTTGAAAATTTATATCAAAAAGGGCTTACCGCTCAAAACTTTGTTTGATATTCAAACCCTCAAAAAGGGATATATCTTTATACTCTTAATAGCGGTGATGATTTTCAAAAGCCTTGCCATGCTCCGTGCTCAAAATCCGGCTTATGTCTCTTGCCTCGTTTACTTAACCCCGATATGGATTATGCTTTTGGGCTCTCAAATCAAAACCTTCAATTTCAAAAAACAAAATAAACTAACATCAAGAAAACATAAAATCTTGTTCCTGACATCTGTCATTATACTAATCTTAGCAACAAGATAGAGTTAAAACAAAGGTGGAAGTACCGGAGCGTAGATAGAACTACGTGAGGATACTTCCAACCTGATGTTTTAGCCCGAAATGTGCTGTTATACGCTATTTTTCCATGACTTTCACGCCCGGCAATTCCTTCCCTTCCATCCACTCAAGGAAAGCCCCGCCGGCTGTTGAAATGTATGTAAAGTCTTTGGCAACGCCTGCGCTCTCCAAAGCCGAAACCGTGTCACCGCCGCCGGCAACGCTCACGAGTTTGCCTTGCTTTGTCAAACGTGCCGCCTCTTGTGCAACCTCATTTGTTGCCTTGTCAAACGGCTTTAATTCAAACGCGCCCAACGGTCCGTTCCAAACAAGCGTCTTGCACACTGCCATTTTTTCTTTAATTGCGGCAACCGTCTGACTGCCCACATCAAGCAAGCTTCCCTCTGAAGGGATATTGTTCAAATCAACGGTTTTGTGCTCGGCATTGGCGGCAAATTCTTTTGCCCAAACCAAATCAAGCGGTAAAATCACGTCGCAACCCACATTTTTGGCTGTCTGCAAAATTTCTTTTGCCGTTTCAACCATATCGGGCTGCAAAAGTGAGTTTTCCTCATTTATTCCGTCATAACCCAAAGCCTTTAAGAACGTATGCGCCATACCGCCGGAAATCACGAGTTTATCAACTTTTTTCACCAAATTATTCAGCAAATCGAGCTTTGTTGAAACCTTCGATCCGCCGACAACAGCCATGAGCGGACGTTCCGGATTGTTCAAACCTTTGGTCAAAGCCTCAACTTCTTCGCTCATCAAAAGCCCCATCGCAGACGGCAATTCTTTTGCGGCCGCAACCATTGAAGCGTGCGCACGGTGTGCGGTTGAAAAGGCATCAGACACATAAACATCAGCCACTTTAACAAGTTCTTTTGCCCAAGCCTCGTCACCTTTCTTTTCCTCATTGTAAAAGCGCAAATTCTCAAGGAGCAAAACCTCATCAGAACTCATATTTTTGACAGCTTCAGCCACAACCTCGCCAATGCAGTCCTCAACAAAAGTCACCTTCGTGCCGAGCGCCTTTTGCAAATCGGCAACAATGTGGCTGAGCGAGTTTTTCATATCGCCTTTGCCTTCCGGCCTTCCGAAGTGTGAAATCACAACAACCTTGGCGCCTTTTTTCATCAAAAGCTTGATTGTCGGCACGGTGCGGTCGATTCGCGCGGTGTTTGTGACCTTAAAATTTTCATCCATCGGCACATTCAAATCAGCTCTGAGCATTGCCACTTTGCCGTTCAAATCGCCTAAATCTTCAATTGTTTTATAAGCCATATATTTTGTCCTTTTTTATAAAAAGCCCCCTTGAGCCAAACTCAAGAGGGCGTTTTTCTTATCGTTATTATTTTCTGTAAGCTTTTGCCATGGCAACGGCTGTATCAGACATCTTGTTTGAGAAGCCCCATTCGTTGTCATACCATGAAACAATACGCACGAACTTACCGTCGATCACTTTTGTTTGACCGGCGTCAAAAACGGATGTGTGCGAATCCGTCACAAAATCTTGAGAAACGAGCGGTTCATCGTTGTAACCCAAAATTCCTTTAAGCTCACCTTCAGCGGCTTTTTTCATAGCGGCGTTGATAGCTTCAGCCGTTGTTTCGCGGCTGGCATCAAATGTCAAATCAACGAGCGAAACATCAGGTGTCGGCACACGAACAGCCGATCCTTCTAATTTGCCGGCAAGCTCAGGCAAAACCAAACCGATGGCTTTAGCGGCGCCTGTTGATGTCGGAATCATATTGAGCGCTGCGGCTCTACCGCGATACGGATCTTTCGGGTGAACGATATCAAGCGTTCTTTGATCGCCCGTGTAAGAGTGAATGGTTGTCATATAGCCTTTTTCAATACCACAAACTTCCTGCAAAATTTTGCAAACGGGAGCCAAGCAGTTTGTTGTGCAAGAAGCATTAGAAACGACGCGGTCTTCGGCTGTCAATGTATTGTGGTTCACCCCGTAAACAATAGTTTTGTCAGCTTCTTTAGCCGGAGCCGAAACCAAAACCTGCTTTGCGCCTGCTTCCAAGTGAGCTGAAGCTTTTTCTTTGCTCGTGAACAAGCCGGTGCATTCCATCACAACATCAATATCCAAATCTTTCCAAGGCAGGTTATGCGGATCTTTTTCAGCGAAAACCTGAATTTTGTGACCGTTTACCGTGATAGAATTATCATCGGCGCTGACTTCTCCGTTAAAACGACCATGAATAGAATCATATTTCAAGAGTCTTGCATTATCAACAGGTTTACCCAAATCATTGATAGCAACGAGCTCTATATCTTTTCTGCCGGACTCAATCATAGCGCGGTGTGTCAAACGACCGATACGACCATATCCGTTAATTGCGACGCGAACGACCATATTAATTTTCCTTTATATAAAAACGTTACCTCCGAAAATTTCGGAGTCGTGCGGACCGCCCCGCACAGGGCATAAGATTTTATTCACGCACAATGTATCATTAAACTTTTATTTTTCAAGCAAAAAATTGAAAAAGTCACCTCTATTTTTTACCTTTTTTTCCGTCACCTCGCACTTTGCCGTCAGGCAAAACAAAAAAGTCATGCCTCGATTGCCTTTCGGGCAATCGTCCGGGCATCTACGAATTAAGGAAAAATAAAGCGAATCAAATGCACCATAACCTCCCACCTTAAATTGCGGATAGCGCGCATAAACAAATACCCTCCTTTCGACGCGGTGTAGATAGAACTGCATAAGGAGAAAGAGGGAATTTCCTTAAATTGTGGAGAATGAGCTAAATAATAAGACACCTTTCTAAAAGCGAAGGGAGTGTACCTGATTGTGCATGACCGAGCTTGAAGAAAGGCGTCTGTATTAGTTAGCCATTATACACAATTTAAAAAAAAGCAGAGCCGTCTGACCGCTTAACAAACTTTAACATTCATATCGAACCGCTTTAGTCAAGGTGGGCGCCATATAATCAGACCACGATCTGAACAGAGACAGCTCCCTATAAAATATTATGTTGGCTCGGATAGACCATGCGGTTAATCGCATCAGACAGCCCTGCTGTTTATGGTTTTATATTACCATGTTTTAACATCATTTGCAAGTGATTTTATTTGAGTTATTAACTCTTCAACCTTGCTGGCAAACTGCCCGTCAAGTGCTGAAAAATCGATGTTTTGAGGAACTTCTTTTTCTACCTCAACGATTTTTTCGACGGGCACCTCTACCCGTTTTTCCACTTCGACAATTTTCTCAACCGGTACTTCAACAACTTTCTCGACAATTTTTTCAACCGGTACTTCCACTCGTTTTTCAACTTCGACAATTTTTTCGACCGGCATTTCAACAACTTTCTCGACAATTTTTTCAACCGGTACTTCAACGATTTTTTCAATCGTTTCAACCCTGGCCTCAGGGGAGCCTATGCCTTTTTTGGCGTCTTGCAATTCGTCAGCCACCAAAAGACCGACCATTGCGAGTAACTGATTTTCATTGACTTGCCCAACTCCTTGCGTCAACATTTTGGCTTTCTCGTCCAAAACATGCGCAAGCTCAATAATATGCCCTTCCTCGCCGTTTCCGCAAGCAATGGCATATTCTCTGTCATTAATTTGAATTGTTACCTGAGCCATTTTCGCTTATCACCTCATCAATTTTCCGAGTTGCCGTATCAAGTTTTTGAATTGTCATTTCAAGCGCACTTTTAAGCTCATCAACCCGAGCATTTTTTTGCGCCATATTCCCTTTATAAGCTTCTTTTTGCTGGCAAACGGCCGTTTTTTTAACTTCTAAAACAGCTTTTAAGGCTTCAATTGAACGGCTTAATTCGTCAAGCTTTGCACTTGTTTTTTCAAAATTATCATCAGCCATAAATTTTTCTTTCTTTTTATTCAAAAACAGATTACAGTAATTTTAAACGTTTTTTTTTAATTTACAAGAAGCAATCAAACATTATGCAAAAGATTATATTCAAAATCACAAAAGAAAATCTCTCACTTGCCGCTGATTCGCGCTTTGAGTGTTTTGTTTTAGAAGAAAATCTTTCTTCCCACTTCAAACAAACATTTACACATCAAGCCCAACAATCGGGCAAACTGGTTTTAGGCTTTTCTTTAAGCGATGTTCTGGCCTATCATTTGGACGGTATTATATTAGACCTTTCAAAATCCGAACATATCAAAAGAGATTTTAACACACAAACAAAAGATTTGAAAAACAAATTTATCGGTGTGATTTGCCGCAATCGCCGTCATGAAGCGATGATTGCCTCGGAATGTGAACCTGATTTCATCATTTTCAGAGCATGGCGGGACGGAATAGAAAACATCAAAGAACTGACATCATGGTATAATGAAATGTTCTTAATCCAGTCAGCGCTCTATCCGCAAGAAGACTTTGACTACCAATCTTTTGAAACCGACTTTGTCATTTTGGATAAATAATTAACAAGCACTTTCTATCCTTCCCTTCTCACTGTCATCCCTCATAGTGCGCTTTCGCGTCACCCTTTTAGTGTCATCCCTTGCGCTGTGCGGCGCATCAGCGCATCACGGGATCTCAAAGCCGGCGTCGCGCCTGCGGCGCACATACGCCGCTTCCATATAAAAAACAAACAAAAAAGTCACCCCTCGCCGAGGCTTGAAAAGCCGAGCGCGTCCATGGGGTCTTAAGAATTATCGAATCCTCCCCCTCAGCGCCTTTGGCGCGAAACAGAGGGGGGAGGTATGGTGGGGGTGGCTTTATCGAATCCTCCCCCTTGAGGGCGTGAGGATGAAAAATACCCGTGATGGTATTTTTCACCGCAAACGGCGACGTTTTGTTTTTTTTCTAAGGAAGC
>JAFVFH010000080.1 GCA_017475525.1 Alphaproteobacteria bacterium
CGGTTTTGAAGATGTGAAGATCTATCTTTCAACACGTCCTGACAGCATTTATCGTATCGGTTCGGATGAGGTTTGGGATTTATGCGAAAACTCACTGGCGAACGCTTTAACCAGACACGGATATAAATATGAAATCAATCCGGGTGAGGGGGCATTTTATGGCCCGAAATTGGAATTTATCTTAAAAGATGCCATCGGGCGTGAGTGGCAATGCGGCACCATTCAGGTTGACATGAATTTACCGGAACGCTTTGATATTTCATATATCGGTGAAGATGGTGAAAAACACAGACCGGTGATGTTGCACCGTGCTTTGTTTGGCTCAATCGAGCGCTTTTTAGGTATTTTGATTGAAAATCATGCGGGCAAATTGCCACTTTGGCTCTCGCCGCTACAGGTGATGGTTGCACCGATTATCAGTGAGTTTGATGATTACGCAAATGAGGTTGTTAAAACTTTGAGAGAGGCCGGTTTGTCGGCAGAAGCTGATTTGAGAAATGAAAAAATCAACTACAAAGTGCGCGAGCACTCACTTGCCAAAGTTCCGGTCATCGCCGTTGTCGGTGCAAAAGAGCGCGATACAAAGAGTGTGACGGTGCGCCGTCTTGGCTCTGAAAAGCAAGAGGTGATGAGCTTGAAGGACTTTGTGGAAGCTCTGAAAGCCGAAGCTACTATGCCGCATTTGGGCGAATAAGAAAAAAAGGACGGTTTGAATGTGGGTTTTGTTTGCCCTTATGGCGAGTATCGTTAATGCGATTTACTATATCGGCAACCAGAACATTCGTTTACAACCGTCTGTTTTTATGATTTACAGGGGAATCGTTGTCGCATTGATGGCGTTTCCCTTTTTATTTTTTTATGATGTGATCGGTGCTTGGCAATTTTATGTGATTGCCGTTTTTCAAGGCTGCATTACGGCATATAACGATTTTACAACCTTAAAAGCCAACCGAAAATACGGGGCGGAAACAGTGAACTCCATTACACCGATGAATGTCGGTTTGATTTTTATGATATGGTGTTTGATTGAACCGGTTATTCTCTTAAAATATCTGGAATCGCCAATCAAAAGTATAATGATTGTTTTATCAATGTGCGGCATCGTATTTGCACTGATGCAATATAGAAAAGTGAAGATGACAAAAGAGGCTTTTGTTTATTTGTTGCCGATTATGTTTTTAGGTGCGATGATTTCAATTTTCAACAAAACAATTATGGCGTATGCTGCAGATTCGCTTTATGGTCTCTGTTTTTGGCGGATTTTTGTTTCGAGCCTGACGGTCGGTATTATTCATATTGTTGTTTATGCCACACGAAAACGTCCGTTCAAAGTTTTGTTTGAAAAAGAAAATCTGATAAGGGTATGGATTTTTATTTTTATGCCGATCAGCATGCTTTGTCGAAATATGGCGATGTTTGGGGCGGAAAATCCTTCATACGTGACGTCAATTGTGCAAACCTCGTTGTTGTGGATTATGTTTTTTAACAGGTATGTCAATTTTATTGAATTTAAAAAAGTGTGTATGAAGATGGAAAAGAAATGGGCATTTTTGATGCTCGTATCGGTTATCGTGTTGATATTGGCGACAAATTAGAAAGCTTATTAAGCTAATTTTAATATAATGGGTTATATCCTTCATTCGAGGTAATTTTTCTTAAAGGATACAACACATGAAAAAACTTTTAGTAGGTATTTCTATTGCCGCAATGGCAGCTTGTAGCTCAACACATCAAGGCACCAAAAGTCTGAATGTTGAAGGTTTGACCTTAAATGCAAGACCTTTGCAGGTTTCTGTCGAACCCGGAGAAAAGATTTCAGGCACGGTTGAGTGTAAAAACTTTTTAGGTATTCCTATTTTGTCTCCGGCAAAAGAAGCTTATGGGGCAAGGCTTGAAACGCCTGATGGTAATTTTGCGGGTGATAAATGCACACGCGGTGCGATTTATAATGCCATTGTTTCATCAAATGCAGATGTGATTTTGGCTCCGCAATATACAACAACAGGGAAAACATTTTTATGTTTGCCTTTGATCGGTTGCTTATACAATCACCGAATTATCACGGTGACCGGTTATAAAGGTACATATCAAAACATCAGGGAAATGCCTGAACATATTATTGAACAAAGATTTGCCCCGAAAGAAACAAGAAACGGTGGCTATATTTCAAACTTCTTTAATCAATAAAATATGTATCAACGATAAAAAAAAAGAGGCTGGGCAGCCTCTTTTTTTGCTTGCAAAAGACAAAAAAATATGAGATAATTATTTTTGGATGGAAAAAGTTTTTTCTTTTTTTATTCAGAACCGAGAGGTTCGGGGCTGTCAGAGGCTCTATGTTACGAGATACCGGAAATGGTATCCTTTTTGGGTGCCTTTTTTGGTATTTAAATCCCCGCTTTGGTGGGGAGATTATGGCGTATGTTCAAGGGTTTTCTCTAAAGGTCATAATAGTCATTTCTCGTAACATGATTTCTGAACTCCCCTGCCGCTCAAACGAGCGGATTTTTTTTGATATGACATAAAAGAAAACAGGAGAAAAAATATGAAAAAATTAGTTTTGATTTTAGGATTGTCTTTCATGTTGACATCCAAAGCAAAGGCTGAATGTAGCTATGGAGGAAATAATTGTCTGACATGGAATCCGGGAGTCGCTGATAATTGCGGTAAAGGTTGCACTTATACTTACGATGAAGAAACGGGCACTGTTTATGTCACAGCTTCGGGTGATGATGCTTATATGGGGCGTGGAAATGGGAGCGCATTGACCCCTTACAGCTATGATGGCAATCATTTCCCTTCCGGTGTTTATTTTAACAAGGTGGTGATAGACGGACCGATTGCCATTGGCA
>JAFVFH010000081.1 GCA_017475525.1 Alphaproteobacteria bacterium
CTCAAAAAGTTCGGAGAATGAGGTGAATAATAAGACACTCGATTGAACACGAAGGGAGTGTACTTGATTGTACATGACCGAGTGTGAAAGAGAGTTTCTGTATGAACTACCAACCATACACATGACACTCAAAAAGTTCGGAGAATGAGGTGAATAATAAGACACTCGATTGAACACGAAGGGAGTGTACTTGATTGTACATGACCGAGTGTGAAAGAGAGTTTCTGTATTAGTCACCCATTATACGAACTTTTTTAAAACTCGCGTTTTACCTCGCGTTCAAACATCCCCCTAATCGCTGATTTGATATCGGCACCTTCAAAAACAACGTGATATAGAGCCTGACAAATCGGCATTTCGATGCCGTCTCTGTCTGAAATGATTTTAATGGCTTTTAAGGTTGAAACACCTTCTGCCAATTTGGCAAACTTTTCACCTTTTGCCAGCATTTCACCATACATACGATTGTGGCTGTTGCGTGAAAAGAGCGTTGCTTCATAGTCACCCAAGTGCGCCAAACCATACGCACTCATCGGATTGCCGCCGAAGTGCTTGATAAAACGCCCGACTTCGACAGGCGCACGCGCCATCAGCGCCCCTTTAAGGCCATACCATTCCAAACCGTCCAAAATACCGGCTGCAATGCCGATCACATTTTTCAAAGCCGCGCCGATTTGGTTGCCAATCACATCCGTGCCATAATAAAAACGAATAAGCTCACTTTGCATCAGCTCAATCCAGTGCTTTTTCTCAGCTTCTTCTCTACTGTCAATCACAGCGCAAGACGGCACCTTTTTCAAATAATCCTGCACATGTCCCGGACCACCCAAACATGCAAAATGTACATCATCTTGATGGATTTCTTCTGCCATCACATCAACCAAAATTTTCGCACTCGGCTCTTCCAAACCTTTCATGGCAAGCAAAAAGTGTTTACCGGATAAATTATATTGATTGATTTGTTTGGCAAGTTCTCTTAAATGCTGACAACCGATTGAAATGATAATGCTGTCATTTTTGAAAATTTCGTTCAAATCGGGTGTTAAAAACATATTGTCACTCAAACTTAAATACGGATTTTTGCGCGTTTCTTTGAGCTCCAAAAAATTCGGTGAGGTCGGAATATCATAGAGCAACACTTTATCCACGCGGTAATTTGCCGCATACCACCCCAAAAACGTCCCCCAACGGCCGCAACCGATAACAGAAATTTCTTTCATAACAAACCTCACTCTAAAAGTTCAAATTTGCTTTTAAGTTTAGTTCATAAAAAAGCGTTTGCAAACACAACAAAAAAAACAGTCCACAACAAAAAAGACCTGAAAGAAATCAGGCCTTTTTTTTTGAAATGTTATAAGTTTTTAGAACTTATATTGGAAATTCATACCCAGCATATTTGAATAGCTGCGATACTTGGCATCAACATCACCTTCGGGTGAATTGCGTGTTCTGCCGTGAGCAAAGAACAAATGCGCATAACCAAAGTCAATTTGATAATTGTCTTTTTGATAGCTCGCACCAAAGGATACCCAAACACGATCCGTATCAGGAATACGGTTTGTGCGATAGGTGTTAGATCTCGAAGGTGATTGGTCATAAGCAACGCCCGCACGAAGTGTCCAGTTGTCATTTAAGTAATAATCTTCACCCAAAGCAATGTTCCAAGCATCTTTCCAGCGATATTCAACATCAAGATTCTTTTTGTGCGTTGCTGCCAACAAAGCTTTATCCGTCGTTTTGCCGGGGAACACTCCGAAACGATGCCATAAGGTATATTTCACCGTTGCTGTCGTTGCCCATTTTTCAGCCGTTTTGAAATAGCCTGACAAAATGATGCTTGCCGGCAACTCAGGATCAGCACCTGAATGATATTTACCACCCAAAGCAGCAATCATCGGGTTTGCATTATACGGGCTGTCAATACGGACATAGTGTTTACCGCTTGTTTTTTGAATGCTCTTGTGGCGATACGATAAACCGACACGTGCATTTTCATTAAATTCATACATTGCACCAATGTTGAATGTGCCTGTATAGCCTTTAACCCTAAAATCACTGTAACCGATTTTTGCACCCCCTAACTCTGCCGAGTGCAAATTAGACGTCAGCGAGCCTGTAATTCGGCGGAAAATCGCACTGGCACCGAAAGACCAATTGTTGTTCAATTTATAAGCACCCGAAAAGTTAAAATCAATCACTTCGAGTTCTGATTTTCTGACACCTGTTTTACCTTGAGCAATAAAGCTGTCATGTTTATAACGTGTTGCCAAGCCAAACGGCACATAAACACCTGCCCCTAAAAACAGCTTGTCATTGACATTATATTGTCCGAAAGCCGAAGGAAGCGGAATCAAAAAGTCCATATCCGTTTTTTCACCTTTGTCACCTTGCGCTTTTGAGCGAACTTGTGTTATGGTGGTGCCGACTTGCACACCCGAACGTTTCATCAAGGTCATGCCTGCCGGATTATAAGCAATAGCGGAATAATCATCGCCTGCCACACCGACACCAGCAAACGAACGCCCCAAACCCGTAACGGAATATTCATTGAGCTGATAACCTGCCGCATGCGCATCTGCACAAATAAGAGCAAAAGCAGAAACAGCCGCAAATTTATAAAAGTTATTCATACTTTTTGTCCTTTGTTAGTATTAAAATAAAATTCTTGCATAGAATATCTTTTTGTTATAAATATGTAAAGTAGGCACTTTTAAGAGGGATAGTTTCTTAAAAGATACGAATGTTTATTTTCTAGGCTTTATAGGAGAAAAAAATGTCTGAATATATGCCTGATAAGTTAGCGGAAATGACCATCAAAATGCTTGGTGATCGTTGGAAAGTTTTAATTATACAAAATTTACTGGACGGCACAAAGCGATTCGGCGAGCTCAAACGTGAGCTTGGCAACATCACACAAAAGGTGCTGACATCAAACTTGCGTCTTTTGGAAGAAAAAGGAATTTTGGTGCGCAAAGTTTATGCACAAATTCCGCCACGCGTGGACTACACATTAACGCAGCTCGGCTATGAGCTAAAGCCCGTGATCGATTCGATGATTGCATGGGCTGAGGAATATCGCAAAAATATGGCAAAAATCCTCAATATCGAATTGCCCGAATATGCCAAATAAAAAATTCTTATAAAAAGAAAATCCCTTCCGATTCGGAGGGGATTTTTTCGAGAGCACCACCTGCGCTATACGCACCAGTGGTATTTGTTTTTCACTCTTGACCCTGCCAGAAACAGGGTCATCCAAGGGTTGCCTTTTTCATTTTTCTCCGGAAGCCTATGGCCGGCGTAGTTAACCAACCAATCGAGGTCCGTCTTGAGCCGGATTCGACCAATGCCGGTCGGTTCTTCAGAAGGAACCTGAAGGCCTTCAAGGCTTTCCTCATTTAGGAGATAAGCCTCAAAGTCTTCGTTGCTCATCCGAAGGAGCGCCTCAAGGCTCCCTGGAGTGAGCTCAGAAAGTACATCCTCTTCCGGCAAGAGTTTTCCGGAAGGAAGGGTCTGCTCCTTAATCCTCTTTTCAAATTCGCGTCTTTTTTCGTTTCGTGCGCCCACGAAGCCCACAATTACCAGTACGATAACTGCAAGGGATAGACAAGTTTCAAGCATATCTATAAGATTAATTATTTAATTCTGATGACAGAATATCATCGTTTTGACAAAAAAGCAAGCAAAATTTTATAATTTTTCAAATTTACTTGCTTTTTTAAAAAAATATGATACATTTTTGAAAACAGAAAGGTAATGAGGGCATGATTATCAACTCTAACAACCTGTTGCAGAGACACATCCTGACCAATAAGTGCTTTTATTTAACAATAGCGCAAATTGTGCATGATTTTGAGCAAAAAGGCTACCACAATGCCGCAGATGAAGCGGCAAAGGTTATTGCCGCCTATCATAATCTCGTTCAAAAAAAATCAAAAAATACCTATAATAAAGACTACAACGAAGCTTTTGCGCGTATAGACAAAGCCATCAAAAGCGTTGCAAATCAGGTCTTTTATACCTATGAAAACAAAAGTTTCGATGCTGCTTACGCCGCTTTCAAAGATTTTGACTATATCAATGCCATTTTGGGTCGCCAACGCCTTAAAAAGCATTTGTAGCGCATAAAATATCATCAAAAAAGCGCAAAATTTTAGCGTACAAAGAGGTACATGAATTTTGCGAGCCTGCAGATAAACGCTCCAGATGTGCTGTTATACGCGTTTTAATCATAAAGTTTGGATAATGAGACAAATACGCAGAAAGTTTTAAGCGACGTGTATCTTCATTTAAGCCATAAAACTCGGAGAAGAGTGCAGATGGAGTGTTTATCAAAGCGAGCAAAATTTTAGCGTACAAAGAGGTACATGAATTTTGCGAGCCTGCAGACAAACGCTCCAGATGTGCTGTTATACGCGTTTTAATCATAAAGTTTGGATAATGAGACAAATACGCAGAAAGTTTTAAGCGACGTGTACAATAAAAGGTACACGAGCGCAAAACTTTCAAGTAGTTGGCCATTATACAAACTTTTATTGTTGAGCAGAACGACGACGCGCCGTATCCATATACGATTCGTTGTCCCCTTCCGCACCATGATAAGCGAGCGAATAACTTTCGACAACAAAGCCATAAGGGTTCATGATTTTGTCGTCTTTATCCTCAAAGGAAAGATTGGCGTAAGAGACACGGATTGTTGCGCGCCAATAAACAATTGAAGGGGGTTGCCCCGGCATCACATCATAGGTTGTAAATTGAGTTTGCCAAAGGCCTCGCGAAAGTGGTTTAATCCATTGAATATCAATATACCGACGAAGACCTGAGCGAAAAAGCTTAATATTCGCTGCCATTTCATTATTCTTAAAATCACTATACACATCAGGGCTTGAATACCAATAAAGCGGCGAACCTTCAGTCCAACTCGAAACAAGCGTTTCAGCATCCGAGCCGATGGTATAACGCAAATAAAGGTACTCCTTGATATATTGCTCAGTTACCAAATCAGTCACCGGATATCGCAAAACATGGGGTTGCACCTGCTCTATCTGGCTGAAATATTTATTGATGCTGTAAAATTGCGGACTGACTTTGATTGAAGGTACCATCAAATAGATGGTCAAAACCAAAATTACATTTATGCAGATAGACAAGCCGGTTAAAATAACAAGGAGCCTTGAGGTCCACAAATACCGACGTTCCGGAAACGCATTCACGTGTACTTTGACGGGAAATGCACCTAATTCATCGGGACTTTCTTTTTCTTTATATCTAAAAAGTGTATGAAAAATATCAAACATTTAAAATTTTAACCTCAATTTTACAATTTACGATTTATTGTATACTCAATGTTGTATAATTGCAATTAAATTTTATGAAAAAAAACACGTGTTTTAAAGGAATAAAACTATGAAGAAACTTGTTTATTTTGCGGCCTCAATCATTGGTCTTGTTTCATGCGGACAACAAAGACAGGCCGTCTATGAGCCGCAGGCTGCCGCCACTCCTCAAGCATATTATGCCGATTGGGACAGAGCCGTTCGGGTCGATGTTGATATGCAAAATATGTATTTGAACACCCCACGCAAAATTAAAAAGCCGATAGATATGTATATGGCAATGGCACTCGCCTTAAAATATAACTACACGCGCCGTATGGCAAGCATGGAAGAGAACCTGCTTAAAGCCGGCTCATCCACATATTCCGAGCTTCAAGATGTTTTAAATAAGGCAGGCTACATCAACACAAACAATTCTTCAAATTTGACACCTGATTTGAAAGTCGCTTGGAACATTTTGGATATGTCAAGTTTGGCTTATCAAAATTTGGATTCGAATTTAAAACAAAACCTTTCTGTTGAACAAAGCCGCAAGGTCATCCACAACGTTTTGCAAGAAGCACGCCTTCTTTATTGGAAAACATTAACGGCACAACGTTTGCTCCCTGTTATTGACGACATGAGTGAATATATGACCTTAGAGGTTGATGACATGAATGTGAAGGCAAAAGAGCTTGCCGCAATCGGCGAAGCACCTTCTCAAGAAGACCTCCAGAAAAAACGCAAATATATGGAAGCCGTCAAAAACTTGAGCGCTTTGAAACATCAGCTTGAAACCGCACAAACAGATTTGGCAAGCTTGATGGGGCTCCACCCCTCAACAGATTTCAAACTTGTCGGCACACAATACGGCAATTTTGAACTGCCTGAAATCAGAACAAATTTAAATCAGCTTGAATGGATGGCTTTATCCAATCGTCCGGAGCTCAGAGCTCATGATCTTATCAGCACGGATGCCGACAAAGAAATGGTCATCACACGCTTTAACGAAGCACAGGGTTCAAATTGCAGAAGTGAAGCTAAAGCTTATGACAAATGTTCAAAAATAAGTGCAGACTATGCTTTGGATATGATTGATGACGCAAGAAACGATTCAAATAAGACAATCGAAAAATTGCGTCGTGAACGTATGACACAACTCATTTTGAATCAAGTCTACGTTTCTTGGGCTCAATATATGGCCGCCGAAGAAGATTATCAAATCAACATGGAAATCGCCAATACTTCTGAAAACATTGCCGAAGACCTCACCTTTACAAACGGCGCCAAAAACGAAAAGAGTCAGCTTGAAGCCTCTCGTGCCATTGAAGATGAAGTCAAAGCTTTCATGAGCTATGTTGACGTTCAGTCAGCCCTAGGAAACCTCTATGCCACTTTAGGCTTAGATGCTGTTCCTTACTATATGTTGAACGAAAAACCCTCTGACATTGCGTTTTATTTGCGCAAGACTTACGAAAAATGGGCCGATGGTGATTTGATTCCCGATAACCGCCCGTATTTGATGGAAATTCCGGCCAAACGCCCGCCCGTCAAAATTTCGGCACGCGGTAAATTAAAAGATGTTACATTTGACACCGGAGAACCGATTGTCATTGAAGTTCCCTTAAATATCTTTGATTCGCTCGGTTTTGATGAAAACATCACAACACGTGCCGGTCTTATTGACGATGCCCCGCTTCCGAAATGGATTCAATATAATCAGGAAGAACATCGTTTCACAGGGCGTGCCTTACCGGGAGATGGCGGTAACTACCGTATCAAAGTTTATGGAACAGATGGCAAAGGAAATGTCGGTTATGACGACTTTAAGCTCACTGTTCGCGAGGTATATACCCCGTCAGCCGAGCTCAGAGGCCTCACCGAAGGACGTCAGGCAACGGTGTTTGCCCGTCGCGCAAACAAAAAAACGACAGATGCTTATATCAACCAAGAAACCATCGGTCGAGAGGTTGAGAAAGCGCCCGTCAAATAACTTTAAGAAGTTATTTTGTCTCGATTACAAAAAGCCTCCCTTATCGGGAGGTTTTTTATCCTCGCGCTCGCGGCTGTTCAAATCTCGACAAGGAAAATACCTGACCAACAAAAAAAACACCCTAAAGGGTGCTTTTTTGTTGGTGATTCCAACGAGATTTGTCTTGGGGGTCTGGTTCGCATAGCTCACAAACCCCCTTCGGTCACTCGGTTTGTAATTTTTGTTTCGGTCGCTTCTCGCTCCCTTCCAAAAAAAACAAACCTTCGCCGCTTGTGGTAAAAAATGCCATCTAAGGCATTTTTTATCCTCGCGCTCGTCCCGAGTTCAAATCTCGACAAGGAAAATACCTGACCAACAAAAAAGCACCTTAAAAGGTGCTTTTTTGTTGGTGATTCCAACGAGATTTGAACTCGTGTTGCAGCCTTGAGAGGGCCGCGTCCTAACCACTAGACGATGGAACCGAAAGTTTTTTTCTTTTAACCTATTTTATTTTATTTTGCAAGTGATTTTTTAAATTTTATTAAATATCTCCCGCTTGCGCTTTTTCAAATTCGCCAATTTCTCGGTGATATTGCCGATATCCGCTCCATTATGTTCCAAACGCTCATACATACGCTCGATTTCTTTTTCCAAATAGGCTTGCTCAATTTCACCTGCAAGATATTGTTTTTGGATATCCGTGCCGTTTTTGCGAATATTATTCACATCTTCAACCAAATCTTCAATATACAAACCACTGTTTAATCGCCTTTTGAGAAAATAAGGCATTTCATAAGCAAGTTGTCTGGCACTGGCATAGGCTTCGCTCCCATCGACACACTCTTTCAAGTGGAGCTGAATAAGCCTGAAAGCCATCTCAAGCTCCCAACTGTCATTAACGACAATAAATGGCATACGCGTTGCAAAACCCTTTGCCGAAAGCTCTTTTAGACTTTCCAAAATATGATAAAAAAAGTCTTTAATATTATAGATAATAAAAGGCTTGTTTTTCAAAAAACCATCTTGCATGGCAACACAATCATACGCCAGCTCATCTAATGTGCCGACGCCACCGGGAGCAAAAACGACAATATCTGCGGCCAACAGCCTGTTTTTTCGATTTTCCAAACTGTCTTCAATCACAACTTGTGTAATTTTTTCCAAAAAGTCATCTTTTTCATAAAGATCATAATATTCTTTTGTGGTCACACCGATAATCGGACGAACATTTGAGGGGTATTTTTCGCTGTTTTTTTCAAAACCGTCCATCACACCGCGCGCCACCGCGCCCATCACACCCGAATTTGAAAAGCCGTAATCAAGACAAAAGCCCATTTTTGCAATTTTTTCGCCCATCTTATAGCATCCATCAACATAGCTTTTATCATTGCCATCCTGATGTCCGCCTGAAACGCAAACGCGTAAATTCTTTTTTATCTCACAATTGTCTGCCATTTTTCATCCACAATTCAAAAAAGCCCTGATGACAGGGCTCTTTTTTTTTTATTTGCCTTCATCGGGATCACGCAAAACATAACCCCTGCCCCAAACGGTTTCAATATAGTTCTTTCCGCCCGAAGCTTTCTCAAGTTTTTTGCGCAGTTTGCAAATAAACACGTCAATAATCTTGAGCTCAGGTTCATCCATACCGCCATAAAGATGGTTTAAAAACTGGTCTTTGTTTAAAGTCGAACCTTTTCTCAAAGATAGCAATTCCATAATACCATATTCCTTGCCCGTCAGATGCAAAGGCTTACCGGAAACCATTACGGTTTGTGTATCCAAGTTCACAACAACATCACCTGTTTCAATCACCGATGTCGGATGATTTTGCGAACGTCTGACAACAGCTCTGATGCGCGCTAAAAGTTCCGCTCTATCAAAGGGCTTTGTCAAATAGTCATCAGCACCATAACCCAAACCTTTCACTTTTTTATCAGGCTCTGAAAGACCGGATAAAATCAAAACAGGTGTTTTAACCTTTGCATTACGCAAACTTCTTAAAACCTCATATCCGTTCATATCAGGTAACATCAAATCCAAAATAATGATATCATAGTCATAGACCTTGCCGATTTCGAGCCCATCTTCGCCTAAATCGGTCGAATAAACAACCATGCCTTCTTTTTTAAGCATCATTTCAATGCTTTGCGAAACGGCATGATCATCCTCAACTAACAAAACTCTCATTTTCTCACCTTTCAATTTTAATTTTCATTAATGGCTTTACTATAATGCGATAATTTTCATTTGTTAATAAATTTCTTGCACTTGTTAATAATTATTAACAAATCATCTTGAAAACCCCGATAAATCTTGTATATTAGTCTTATCGTCACCCCTCCGAGCAAAGCGAGGATTAGGGGTCCAAACAACCAAAATTGAAAGGAAAAAATAAAATGTTTACACTTGAGCCTCTACCGTTTTCAAAAAATGCTTTAGAACCCTATATGTCGGAACAAACCCTAAACTTTCACCATGACAAACACCATCAAACGTATGTTGACAACTTAAATAAGCTTATCGCCGAAACAAAGTTTGAAGATATGTCTTTGGAAGAAATCATCAAACAAACCGCCGAAGACATCAAGTATGCCTCTATTTTCAACAATGCCGCACAAGTTTTCAACCACAATTTCTTTTGGTCATGCCTTGCCAAAGATGGTAACAAACGCCCGAATGGAACGCTTTCCAATAAAATCGAATCCGTATTCGGCTCTTATGAAAATTTTGAAAAGGAGTTTAAGACGGCCGCTGTTTCGCAATTTGGCAGCGGATGGGCATGGCTCGCCGAAGATAAAAACGGTGAGCTTAAAATCATGAAAGCCTCAAATGCCGATACCCCGATTGCACACGGTCTTAAACCATTGATGACGATTGATGTTTGGGAACACGCATATTATCTTGATTATCAAAACCGCCGCGCCGACTTTGTCGACACGTTTTTAACCCACTTAATCAACTGGAAATAAGGTTTACCAAAAAGAAGGTGCGTTTGAAACGCACCTTCTTTTAATTCTCAGCTTTTTCTTGGTCTGTCTTTTGTGATTTCAATTTGTCAGCTTCGTCAATCTGAGGCAACAACCCGACATCACGCGCACCCGACACACCGAGCATAACAGTCAAAATAGCCGTCAATTGTGTCCAATCGTTTGGCCGCAGATTGATATGGGGTGCTAACACGCAGTTAATAAAGAAACCGCCGAAGAGGGCCCAACCGACGATCGGAATCCACATTCGTTTCCAACCTTTGTCCGAAACATTTTCAGGAATTTTTTCGCCTTTATTGCGAGTCTTTCTGCCCCTGCCATATTTTACCTAACTATCTGTTTTAGTTAGGTAATTTTTTTGACTTTTTAAAGAAACTGCCAAAAATCAAGGTGTATCACAGGGGTGTATCACAAGAGGCTGAAACCCAATGAACGGACACAACAGGCTGATTCGGAGAAACCACACCTACTATTTGAGGGCGAGAATCCCTTTGAACTTGGTATATCTTACCCACAGAGTCCAATTCTGCTACTCTTTACAGACGAACAACTATTACGAGGCACTTGCGAAATTAAGCAAAGAGAGTCATAAAGTAGATATAAAGATTGACCTGCTAAAGGGTATTGATATGAGGATTAAGAATAAGCAACTGCTTTATGACCCAGAGGATATTGATAAACTTGTTATTCACAGATTGAAACAAGTTGAGGACGCTTTTGAAAATAATTATTTTGAAATCAGCGAAAAAAACTTTAACTATGACAATCTGCTTGTGTTTAATAAGGAAACACCAACAGCCAACAATAAATCTCAACACGACCTTGAATGTGTAGAACTCTTTATCAAAGAGGATTTCACAGATTTGAAAGAAGATGAAAGGACTCACAAGAGCGTTGTTAAAATGATTGGCAGGATTGATAAAGAAGAAATCCCTATCATTGCCGATAAAATGAAACCGAGTGATGAAGTTAAAAAAATCAAAACGGCACTCACAGGATTAGACAAGTATATTTACGACAAAGTAAAAAGCATTGAAG
>JAFVFH010000082.1 GCA_017475525.1 Alphaproteobacteria bacterium
GAGAAGTGGAGTAATATCAAATACCAATATCGAAACAGAGAATTTTGGTGTAAGGGGTATTATGTGGATACAGTCGGGAAAAATACCGAAAAAATTACAGAGTATATTAGAAATCAGCTTAAAGAAGACCAAATGGCTGAACAGCTGACAATGGACTTAAACGACCCGTTTACGGGTAAGTAGTAACAAATTGCGTCTGGCAGATTTTTGAGTGCCCCGTTCAGGGGGTGCCAGTGGTAAAGGCTTATAGCCGCATATGAAGAACCACGCGTTTTACGCGTGGGTCTCTTTTTTTTGCCTTAAAGCAATGTTTTATTTATATCTTATTCGAAATGTATTCCCAGTTTTTTTGCTCACCTTTTCAGCTTCTTCAACGGTATAGATGCGTTTAAGAGGAATATCATTACCATTCAAATAGTCGTTAAGCGACATATAATATTTTCCGCCAACCTTAAAGCGTTTACCTTGAGCCGCGGCATCTAAAATATCTCGGCAGTTTTGCGCATTGTCACAAGGAGCATCTTTCGTCATCAAATCCGCCGTTGCATAAAGTTTATCACCGATTTGATAAAATCCGCTTTCATCTTTTGTAAAGGTTTTGATTTTATCAACATATTCGCTGTTTTTTTCATTTATCAAATCATGGCAACGATTTAGGCTTGTATCTTCGCAAAAAATTGTCATATTTTCATTTGTTCCAAAAAAAGCGTTTGCTCCAATTGATTCGACGCTATTGCCTAAAACAATCCCTGTGGCGTGAGCAAATTCAAATGCCCAATTGTCGATAGTTTCAACCGAATCCGGAATAATCAATATGTCGGATTTGGTGTATGCAAGCCCCATAGCACCAATTGTCTTAACAGTTGCCGGAATTTCAAAATTTTTTAAGCTTCCAAAAACCTCTTGTCCAAACGATTCAATTGGCGCTGTAATGGTCATATCCTTTAAATTTACAAATGAATAAACAGAACAACCCCCGATATTTTTGAGATTGCCGCCGACATTAACATACTCGATTTTGCTGTCTAAATCACGCCAAGGAGCTTCTGTCCGCCACCTGTCGGCTGTTGTATCTTTATCTGCTCCAAAACCATAAGCCATATATCCGTCACCCGTAAAGTTTAAGGTGTGTGTTGTTTCATCATAGCTCCAAGTGCAACTTGAAGTGTAAGCCCCGTTTTCATCTTTTGGGCCGCAATTGCCTGATGTCGCGCTTTGTGCATTAGCGTTCAATGCTGTTATCAGAGCTAAAATCAAAACATATTTTCTCATATTTTTTCTCCTATTCTTTTTCCCCCGTTTCCTCTCCCAGAAAAGGAGAGGTCAGGAGAGGGTGACAATAAATTATTCTAATTTAAAAAACCGCATCTTTTTAAGAGCGGTCGGAGTGTTAGAAAATCATACTATCGGAAATGACTCTGATGGCCTTTAGGATTAACCTTGAACATCCGCCATCAGCACCCCAACCAAATCAGTCGGGGACAAAATGCTTTCCTTTTAAAAAGAAAAAGGACAGCACAAATTGCAGTGTTATCCATCACTGCCGATAGTTAAAAGCTTTCTAAAGCTCCGTGCCTTACCAAGACACTTGATATAAAATTTCTTTCATATCCGACTGTTATTCTCTCAAATTTTAAAGCAAATGTCAAGCAAAAATAAAACCCGCCATCAAAGCGGGCTCTATGTTTAAGCTTTTTTTGTTTTCTTTTTAGCAACGCTCTCATAAATTGTTTGCACCAACACATACATCAGCGGAATAAAGAAAAGCCCCGCAAATGTGCCGATAAGCATTCCCCAAAACACAGGCACCCCGATGGCTCTTCTGCTTGCGGCTGCGGCGCCCGTTGCAATCACCATCGGCCACACACCCAAAATAAATGAAAATGCGGTCATCAAAACGGCTCTGAACCTTTCTTTCAAACCTTTTAAGGTGCTGGCAACAATCGTTGCGCCTTTTTCGTGTTCTTCTTTGGCAAATTCCACAATCAAAATGGCGTTTTTCGAGGCTAACCCAATCAACAAAATCAGCCCGAGTTGTGCATAAATGCTGAGCGGCAGACCTGTAAAGAAAAGCCCGAGCATAGCCCCGTTGATAGCCACCACAAGCGATAACAACACCGGCATCGGCACCACAAAGCTCTCATATTGCGCCACCAAAAAGAGATACGCAAAAATAATGGCAAGCGCAATCAAATAGCCGATCTGCCCATGCGTATTCTTTTCTTGAAAGCTCATGGACGACCATTCAATATTAAATCCTTTCGGCAGGCTTTTGATGAGCTTTTCAACCGCTTGCATGGCCGCACCCGTGCTTGAGCCTTCTTTTTGAACAGCGGTCACGGTTGCCGCCGGATATTGGTTATACCTTTCCACAACGCGCGGTTCCAAAACTTTTGAAAGCTCCACCATCCCCCTCATCGGCACCATATCGCCAAGCATATTCGGAATATAAAGCTTGTTGATGTCTTCAATATCCTGCCTGTAAAGCCAGTCGGATTGAATCATCACCTTGTTGACCTGCGTGCCGAGATTAATGTCGTTCACATACGCCGAGCCTAAATAACTCTCAAGCGTTGAAAAGATATTCCCGACCGGCACCTTCATACTTTCGGCCTTTGTTCGGTCAATATGTAAAAAGATGTTCGGCGTTTTGGCATTAAAAGTCGAATAAGCGTATGCAATTTGCGGCAAAGTGTTGAGATTTTGCAAAAAGCTTTGCAAAGCCGCATCAAGCTTTTGATAGTCTACAACCTGCCTTGATTCCAACCTGATATCCAAACCGTTTGCCATACCGAGCCCCGGAATAGCCGGCATTTCAAAAAGTTGCAAATCGGCTTCCGGAAAAGCGGCAAGCTTGTAGCGGAGCCTGTTCAAAATAGCGGTTGAATGGTCATAAGCAGAGCTTCGCTCATTCCACGGTTTTAAGACAATAAACGCCATGGCGGAGTTTTCACCTCTTCCGCCCATCAGCGAAAATCCGATCACGTTTGAAACGCCTTCAACGCCTTTTTCCTGCCTGATAATATCCGTGATTTTGCGCACAAATTCATCTGTTCTGTTTTTCGAAGCACCTTCGGGCAATTGCAGATTCATCAAAATCACGCCTTGGTCTTCATCAGGAATAAATGATGTCTGAGCAGTCGAAAAAAGCAGATAAGCAAGCCCGATAAGGAGCATAAAAAGCGTGATAATGACCGAAATTTTCTTTGCCACAACCGAAACGGAAACGGTGTATCCGTGAATGCACTTTGCTATAAAATTGTTGACCTTAAACCAAAAACCTTTTGTTTTCGGCTTGATTTTCTTAATCAAGAGCGAGCAAAGGGCAGGGGATAAGGTCAAAGCATTTAAAAGCGAAAACATAATGGCTGTTGCAATCGTCACCGAAAATTGCTGATAAATCTTGCCTGTAATGCCATCCAAAAATCCGACAGGGATAAAAATCGCAAGCAAAACGCAAGAAGTTGCGACCAAAGCGCCCGAAATCTCTCCCATCGCCTTAAATGTTGCCTCGTAAGCACCGAGCTTTTCGTTTTGCACCAAATAAACCACACGTTCCACCACCACAATAGCATCATCAACCACCGTGCCGATGGCTAAAAGAAGTGCAAAAAGCGTAAACATATTGATGCTGTAACCAAGCGCCAAAATCACGGCAAATGTGCCTAAAATCGAAACAGGAATTGTCAAACTCGGAATAAGCGTTGAATAAAAATCCTGTAAGAAGAAGTAACAAACAGCCACCACCAAAACCAAGGTCAAAATGAGCGTCCAAACCACTTCTTCAACCGATGCATGAATATATTTTGTTGAATCGTATGAGATAATGTAGTCCATATCTTCGGGGAAAAATTCGGAAAGCTCTTTTAATGTCTTTTTCACATTTTCCATTGTTTCCAAGGCATTTGAGCCCGAAGACAAACTAAGCCCCAAAGAAATCGCCGTCTGCCCGTTGTATTCGCCCGAAATGGTGTAAAGCTCTTGCCCGATTTCAACTTTAGCCACATCTTTGAGCTTGACCAATCCGCCTTGCTCGGCTGTGCGGATAATGATGTTTTCAAAATCTTCAACCTTATTCATACGTCCGTCGGTTTCAAGCGTATAAACCATATAAGCGTTGGCGGCTTTGGTCGGCATTGCGCCGATTTTGCCCAACGTCGGCTGATAGTTTTGGCTTTTAATTGCGCTGTAAACATCGCCGACCGTCATTTTAAGCGCGGCCAGTTTGTCGGCATTGAGCCATGCACGCATGGCAAGCTTTGAGCCGTAAACCTGCAGGTTTCCCACGCCGTTAATACGTGACAACGGCCTTGAAACGTTGTTATAAACATAATCGCTGATTTCCAAGTCCGTCATAGTGTTTTTCGGTGATAAAAATGTGATAAATCCCAAAATATTAGACGATTCGCGCGTCACCGTCACCCCTTGTCTTGTCACTTCTTCCGGCAGTTTGGATGTAGCTTGATTGATTCTGTTTTGGACTTTGACCTGCGCCATATCAGGATCAACGCCGGTTTTGAAAGTCACATTTAAGGTGTAGCTCGAATCCTCAGAAGTTGAATCCATATAAAGCATATCCTCCACCCCGTTCATCTCATCTTCCAAAGGCACACCGACCATTTGCGCAATCACACTTGCGCTTGCTCCCGGATATGTTGCCCTCACGGCAATTTGCGGCGGTGTCACTTCAGGATAAAGCGCAATCGGCAACTTGAAAAGCGCAATCACCCCGACGAGCACAATCACTATTGAAATCACAAACGAAAAGCGCGGACGCTTAATAAAAAATCCAGAAAACATTTTTATCTCCTCTTAGTCTTGCGGCTCAACACTTGTCGGGTTGACCTTCACCCCGTCTTGAACTTTTTGCAACCCTTGGACAACAACTTTTTCGGAGCCATTTAAACCTTTTAAGACAATCTGCATGTCGCCTGAAACCTCGCCAAGCTCTAAATAACGTTGATGTGCAATGTTTTCCTCATCAACCGTCATCACATAACTTCCGTTAATGTCGGCAGACAAGGCAACCTGCGGCACCAAAACCGCCTCTTTACCCTGATTAAAACGAATGGCGATGTCAACATAATTGCCCGGCACCAAAACATTATCTTCATTGTCCACATCAACATAAACGGGGATTGTTGCCGTTTGTGCATTGACTTCATTGTCAAAAAACAGATTTTCGGCGGTTGTTGTTTCAACCTCGCCGTTCGGCATGGCAATATCCACAAACACATCTTTTGCGTTGTCTAAATTTTCGAGAAAATCCGTGCGTTCTTTGTCAGTTACCGAAAAAGCAACACGAATGGGTTTTGTTTGCACGATTCGCGCAAGCTTCGGTGTTGCGGGGCTCACGAGATTTCCTTCGGTCACGGCGGCCTTTCCGATGACCCCGTCAATCGGCGCCTTAATTTGTGTCCATTCCAAGTTCAGCTTTGCCAAATCGAGAGCGGCTTCTGCTTTTTGCAAGTTGCTTTCAGCCAAATCAAGCTCTTTGTCTGACATAAATTTTTTGTTATGCAAAGATTGAATTCGTTTATATTCGCTCGTGAGTTGCTTGACGGCAGCCTGAGCGGCTTTCAAATCAGCCTGATATCTGCGCTGGTCAATCAAAAAGATATCATCTCCTTTTTGAATTTCCGATCCGTCTTCAAACAGAATTTTTTCCAAATATCCCGAAACTTGCGGCACAATATCCACACTGTTAATGGCCTCAACGGAAGCAATATATTTTTTCTTTGTTGAAACATCGGCTTTTGAGAGTGATTTGACCAAAACATGCGGCGGTTCGTTGTTCCAAGCCCCCGCAAAATTCGGTGTCATTTTGGCTTTTAAATACCACCCGAGTGCCACACATAAAAGAGAATACACAACTTTTGATAAAATATTCTTGCTTTGGATTTTTTTAACTTGCATTTTGCTGATTGCCTTTCGATTCTGTTTTAAAATTCAGGGCAAAATACAAAGTCGGATTTGAAAAATCAAGCCTAAAAATAAAAATGTCACTTTTTTAATGATTTTTGTGGAATTTGTATCACAATGTTGAATTTCGCACCGCTTGGCATATTTCTTGAAAAGACAAGCATATTTTCATTATCCCGAAGCTCAAGACAATCGTCCAGATTTTCTTTTGTTGCGGCAAAAACGGCCTCAAATTTTCCTGTCTCGCTCATATAAACATCGTGCCATTTTTTCATCCAGCGCGAAACCGTTTGCGCCGTGACGCCGACGATTTTTGCGATTTGCCTCATGGAAAGACCGGCCAGATAAAGCTCGTGACACAGCAGTTTTAATGAAACAGGCTTGCCTTGAGGGGCGTCTTTGGTGAACTGATGTCCGCAGTCTTGGCATTTATAACGTTGCCTGCCAAACACAAATCCGTTTTTGACAACTTTTTTTGAACCGCATTTCAAACATTTCTTTTCCATAATCGCCACAATATCATTAAAAAAGTTACATTTCAAGTGAAAATATGTTTTTTTATTCTTGACAAAATTTTCCCATCTGCTAATCTGAAGGCAGAAAAATATAGATATCACAATTAAATACAAACAATTATGGAAAAAAACATCATTTACGTGATTATTGCGATCATATTCGCAATCGTTTGGGCAGCAATTCCGAACGAAGACTTTTAATTTCTCACGCAGGCGGCTTTACAAAAATCATCAAGATTTCAAAGCTGTCTGTTTTTTTAAGAACCAAAAACACTAAAACATGGAAGCTATTATTATCTTAACCGTTCTTGCAGTGTTGATGCTGATACTGCTCGTTTTCAGAAAACCTGCTGTTTTGATTGTGGGTGATGAACATTGGGACGGCGTTCTTCCGAAAGAATCGCCGGAGTTTCACGAACCTTGCTATGTTTACGCCGATGGCAAAGAGAGCGCCGGTTTGCGGTTTAATATTCCGATTATCGGATACCGCATTGCTCCGAATCTGATTATTTCGCCGCTGGTGGGCTATGATATGCCAATTTGCCAAGCGTTGCAATATGCGATAGACCATCATGGTAAGGTGTTGAGCGAAGAAGACAGAAAAGTCCTGATGCAAAATTGGGGGGCTTACAACGCGCTCAAAAAGGACGTTGATGATCAATTTCTCCTCAATGGCCCTTTCTGGGTGCTCAAAGGTGAAAGAATGGAAGCTTTTAACCCTATCAGAGATGTCTTTTCATCAAAGCAATCCACCGCGAATGTGCTCTTGACAATCGAACGCTAGAAAAAAAAAGCAGCTTTCAAAGCTGCTTTTTTTTATGAGTAAACACCGTCTTATTTAGAAGTCGGTGTTTTTTGTTTGACTTTTGGGTTTTGATGTGGCAAAATAAAAAATGTAACCAAAATGGTTGCGGTGTTTCTAAGACACAGATAACAGCATGACTCCTTATGAGAGGAGTGGATGATATAAGGACTATATGTGACGAATAATTCCGACTGTGCTGTTACAGTGCTTAGAGCTCCTCCGTTTTTGGTTATATAAAACGGAATTTTTGTTTTTAAAGTATGAATAAAATAGGAGAATAAATATGAGAAAAAGTCAATTTATAATGGCATTAATGATAACAACAGCGGTTGGATTAGCAAACACTCATGCATCGACATATGTTGCCTGCACAGAGGCCGAAACAAGTGCCGGAACGTGTTTTAGCTGTGGCGCGACTTGTGCGGCGCGCTTAACACCAACCGGAGAATCGGTCACTTATGAACAATGGAACGGTCAAAAGAGAGCATATGAGACCATCACGACAGATGCTCAGCAACTGACTATTGCAGGCGAAGGTGAAATGGATGATTATGCTAATAGTAGTTATAATGGAACTGTGTCTCCATAGTATTCTATACCTTCCATTACAAATGTTGTGGTGGAAAATGGCATTACAAAGGTTGGATCATATGCTTTTCTGAGCGATTCTTCCACGACTCGCTCGTCAAATTTAAGCAGCCTCACAATTCCGGATTCTGTTGAAACGATCAATGGAGGACAATATGAAGATTTTGAGATGCTCAGCCTTTCAAGTGTTACCATTTCGCCGACTGCGCTGGCAAAATTAAATTCAAGTTTTCTGGGATATTTAGTTGATTATGGCTCACTGCTTAGTATTGATGTTAATAACGAATGGTCACAAGTTCATTATGCTATTGATCCAAATCAAACAGATATAGCTGTCCGTATTAATTGTCAGGGTGCAGCCGAGGAATGTCGAGCCGCCTTAGTGAATAACTTGCCTTCATACTATCCAGAGTATTACGGGTCTCTCGGGAGTTTAGACTTTAATAACATTAATAACATTGTTCAAACAACAAACAACTCTTCCGGCACGGGTGATGATATTTCGGGCAATGAAACATCAAACGATGGAGAAACAGGCGGCTCAAATGAGAATGGCGGTGAAGAAACAGGCGATTCAAACGTTGGTGGCAGTGAAGATACAAGCGAATCAAATGTGAGTAGCAATGAAAACCAAGGTGGTGAAAGCACAAGCGGTTCTGAGAATACTTCAGGTGAAAGCGGCGGTGGAGAAATCTCCGGTGAGGTAACGCCCTCAACCCCGACGCATACCATCAAACGCATTTATACCACCGAGGAAGCCGCGGCGCTTTCAAAGAAAACGGGAAATACTTTCCGTTTGCGGTATAAATAAGGCATTGCTTCGCAATTTGTTTTGTGGATCCTCGGGATTGGCCTAACGGCCAACCCAAGGGTGACAAATGTCAGGAAAGGCCGGGATTGCCGACCCCCTTGCGGGGCTCGCAATGACGATAAAAAAGCTTTATGAGGTAAAAACGAGGGCAGGTTTACATCAAACTTGCCCCGTTCAAATACCAAACGCCTGCGTTCAAATAGGCGGCAAAAATGAGCCATATCAAATAGGGAATTTGTAAATATGCCGCCGTCTTATCAAGGGCATAAAAACGCCTGATCATCACAAACACCGTCCAAATCAAGAGCAAAATGTCAACAAATCCAAACATAAACAAGCTTTTGGCAAAAAACAGATAACACCACAAAATATGCAAAAAGAGCTGCCCGATAAACAAGAAAATGGCACTGTGATTATCTTCTTTATTGAGAATCATATAAAAGGATACAATCATCAAGACATATAAAATCGGCCACACAATCGGGAAAACCTCATTCGGCGGATTAAGCGGCGGCAGATTGAGCCCCGTGTAAAATGTGTCAACCCCGAGATAAGAAAAATAAGACGAAAGCATCGCCGTTATTCCAACTAAAACAAGACTTGTCAAAAACCGTAAAGCTTGATTCATTTTATCCTCCGAATATTCATTTTTTCTCATAAATAAGCCTGCAAAATAAAATTTCAAGTTTTGAAAAAAAATTTCTTGCGTTTTGTCTAAAAAAGTGTATGATAGCCGATAAGTGAGGTAATAATATGGCAAAAGAAGAATACGGCACAATAGTTGAACTCGTCGGCGGCAATAATGAACACCGCATCGGCGCAAACAGTTTGTTGATTGAACATCGTCAAAAAGGCGAAAAAACCAAACGGATTATGATTGATACGGGCGCGATGCTGCCTCCCAAATGGGTGGATTATGATGCTGTTGTCCCCGATTTGTCGAAATATTTTGACAGTCCGCATGGCAAAGCTCAAGAACCGGTTGATGCCATGTTCATCACACATTGCCATGAAGATCACATCGGTGCGCTTGTTTATTTGGCGGCTGCGAAATATAAATTGCCTAAAATATACACAGGTGATTATACCAAAAAATTTATTCTCTCTCAGATGGATAAATATAATATTTTGCCTGAATATATCCCCGAAATCGAAACGGTTCGCCATGGGCAAAAAATCGAAATTGCCGATGATTTTCAGGTCTATCCGTTTAATGTTTCACACCCGACCAAAGATCCGCTCGGCTTTTACGTTCAAACACAAATTGACGGCAAATTTAATGCAGGGTATGATTTCTTTGGCGATTATAATTTAAGGGAGGTCTTTTTTGGCGAAGGGTTTGATGAACAAGAGTTTATTGACTTTCATTCGGATAAACCGCTGACAGGCGTTTTCATGGATTCCACGTCGGTCAGTATGTCCGAAGACAAGGTGGTCTCGCTTGACAAGGCCATAGACAATAAGAAAAGAAAATACCAACAACATCCCGAAGATCAAATATTCTTTCCTGTGATTGCACGGAGCCTCCAACATTTGGCTATCGGTCTTGTTGCCGCAAAAGAAACGGGAAGAACAGTGTTAGTCGCAAGCCCCGGATTGCGCCAAAGCGTCAGCCTTTTGAAAGCGGGCTTAAAAAACAACGATCCTGAGCTTCGAAAACGTTTTCGTGTGAAAGAAGGCGAAGAGTTTGATTTTGATGAGTTGGTCAAAATCGCGCGAAACAGTGCGGATATCGAGGACTATCTAAATAAATATGACTATTCTCAAAGGCTGATTGTCATCAGCGGTGCCTTAGATGAAGAAAAGAACGGTCAAAAATCGCGTCTGCGCTTGATGAGTGAACAAAATAAAGTGAGTTATGATGCCAAAGGTAAAATGAAAGGCAAAGGCTTAAGCGGTGATCCTCAATTTACGATAGACTCCAGAACAACAGTTGACAGAAGCCAGCGTCCGATTAGCGGTATTAACGGTCCGGACTATCCGGTCACAAATGCCAGATTGCGTGCCTTAGGGGCGTATGTGATGGAAAACGGTGACACAGAAGATGAAATTTCTCAAAACACGGGCCACGCTGTTGCGCAAGAAACACAAAAGATGAGGGATTTATTGCTCAATTTTTCCGCCAACCATGAAGATTTCTTATCAGGTCGCTCAAAACTTTACATCATCGGTATCCATGGTGACACGGAGCAAATTCAAACATTGTCTAAGGTCGTCCAATCGCCTTATGTTGAAACGATAGAATGTAAAAACACCGATAAAATACATATCAATCAAGGAAAGCTTGAGAAAATTGAAGGTCTTCCTTTTGCTGATCAAACATGGGTCGGCGTTCAAAAATACGCTTTAAGCGGTCACGGTGCGGATGATGTGTTTATTTTTGACTTGGTTGATAAAAACTTTATGAAGCTCAGCCATCTGCAAACGGTCATCAACATCCAAACAAATGCCAATCCGCATGCTAAAAAGGAAAACAATTTCCACTTAAGCAGAGCCATAGCTGAAGCTGAAAAGTTTGAAGAAGAGGGAATGTCCATGTCAAACATTGCGATTCGCAATCAAATTCACGGTGACAGAAGAGGGCGCATAACGGAAGACTATTCATACAGCCAAATTAAAGCTCTTCGTGAAGAAAAGTCAAAATCACCGCATAAGAAAAAGTTTGCACGTTCACGCAAATCCCGCGGCGGCAGATAGGTCTTTCTCATATAAACCCTCCCCCTCAGCGCCAGCGGTGAGGGGGGGGAGGTTTGGTGGGGGTGATAAATAAATTAATCCTTATTTATAACGCAAGATAACGGTGTTCTTTTCGCCAGAGGCTGCCGTGGCTTCTTCGACAGTATAGATTCTCCTTAAAACGTATTTTGGTAAATCGTTTAAGCTGGTGTATGTTTTGGAACCGACTTTAATACGCCCTTTATCATCTATGCTATAAATTTTAAGCCTACCGAGTGCGTCGCTATTGTTTTCGCCGATTAAATCAGCACATGAACGTTCAGCCGTATTTTGACAATAAATATATGCCGGTGTATTGGCAAAGGCCTCACGGCCGATTGATACAACACCATCGCCGATGATAACGCTTTTTAAGTTTTCATTGTTTAGAAAAGCTCGCGTGCCGATAATTTCAACAGAATCAGGAATAACAACACTTTCAATCAAAGTATTTCGAAAAACAGAGCTGCTGATTGTTTTTAAACCATCGGGCAGTTCAATGCTTGTGAGGTTTGTATATTGAAACGAGCCGCCGCCGCTACCTGTTATATTACCGATTGTTTCAAGAGATGCAGGCAAAGAAACGCTTGTCAATCCTGTCAAATAAAAAGCGTGTTGGCCGATGGCTTCCAAACCGTCCGGCAAACTGACGTTTTGCAAATTTACGGCGCCGGCAAACGATTTGTTTCCGACAGATGTTATTCCCTCTTCAACGACAATATTTGTAATTTGTGATAAATGCCCTTCTTCATCATTCCATGGAGCGTATGTTTTGAGAATTAAGTGGTTATCATAAGAATCGGGTGCGCGCAGATTAGGATAAGTTTCATCTGTGACAGCAGTATAAGAAAAATCTGCCATTTTGCCTGTTCCTGAAACGGTCAAGGTACCGTTTTCAAAAGTTGCTGTACAAGAGCCGCTTGAATCTTCGGGTGAACAATCCCATACACATTTTCCGTTTTCATCACAATTTGCAAAAGCTTTTAGGGCAAAACAGCAGAAGCCTGTCAGCAGAAGTATTTTTTTCATATTATTTCTCCATATGATTGTTAAAACAAAAATCCGCCCCTTGAAGAGCGGTCGGAGAGTAAAACAATCATATGCTAGAAATGACTTCTATAACCTTTAGGATAAATCCTTGAACATCCGTTATAGACTCCCCGATCCAAAACTCGGGGATAATGTGCATCTTTAAAAAAATGAAAAGATAGCACTTTTCACAGCGTTATCCTTCGCTGCCTAGCATAGAAGCCGTTTTAAAGCTCCGCACCCTTCCTGGGTACTTAATACGGCAAAAAAGACCATATCTGATTTTTATTTTGCTATAAAAGTATCAAAAAGTCAAACAAAAAACGTGCATATTTGAAAAAAAAACTGCTTTTTTTGTTGAATTTGATGGCAGATTTGAAGCTACGAAAAGTAGATTCGGTGTCAAGTGAAAGTATTAAATTGAAAAAATAATTCACTGGCATTAAGAATAGTTGGTTGTTTTGTAACAGAAATTTTATTTTAAGAATATATCTGCTGTGGTGCTGAAAAGGTATTGGTTCTTTTTTCTGTAATTCTACCAAATGCATCTCTTTTTTGTGTAATCGGTCTTACAACATCTAGCAAATTATACTTTTTGCCATTATATTCAAAACACTCAAGAGTTTGAACAAAACTCGCATAATTTTTAGCGTCAATATTTTGGTAACAATCTTTTATTTTAGCAACTTCTAAACTATTCTTTACCTGTTTATATATTGAATATGCTTCAGGATATTCTTCTTTACAGAATTCTATCATTTCACGATTGTTATCTCTATCATGATCAAAAGTTTTTTTAGCTAAATGAAAATCCTGCATTAATTTTTTACAATCCTTAGGATCAAGTTTTTGATATAATCCTTGCATAACAATGTGCAACGGATCAAGCATTGCTTCAGCGCTTTCATTACACATATTTTTAATTTCTAAATCCTTACGTTTTTGAACTCTTTTAGCCTGTTCTTCGGTCATTTTGTTAAATAAATATTTATTTTTATTTAAGCCATACTTTTCTCCTGTTTTGAAGCTGAGTTCTTTAAGCTGTTCTGACAAATATTCTTTATCCTTATTAGGATTATTTTTAAACTCACTATAAATATCCTTATAACTGTGATAAAATTCTTTTGATGCTTCTTCCAATTCCGGATACATTCCAAAAATCACAGCCTTATGCATTCCGGAAGCCCATTTATCTGCTCCCTCCGCTAATCTTTTTATTTGTTCATACCACGGTTCAACACAATCTGCCTGAATTTGATTTATTATACAAAACAATGTATGCAACGGACATGAGGTTTTAGCTTTTACATCATCTATGTTTGCCATATTTCTGCTCCTGATTTACATAAAATACACATAAATTATAGCATAATTTTCAAAAACAATCAATAAATTTAATTTTGCTAAACGATAATGAAGAACCATCCGGCTGACGCCAGTGGTTTGCGCATTTGATGTTATCAAAATTTAGTGTATCTGAAAACAACTATATTTTGTTTTTTTTTAATATCAACAAAAAACTTTAACAACCAGAAAAAAACTGCTTGCAATTTCATTTTTTTATGATATACCACTTGACAATAACAGCAAAAAATTATTCCGGTGGGGCTTGACATCAAGCCCCGCTGTTTTGTTTGAAAAGGAAAGATATGACAAATACTTTAGAACGCATCATCGCACCTGTTGTTGAAGGTTTGGGTTATGAGCCGATTCGCATTTTGCTTTCGGGTAATGTCCGCCAAACTTTGCAAGTGATGATAGATGTTAAAGACGGTTCTCGAGAGATCAATGTTGAAGATTGCGCAACCGTCAGCAGGGCTCTTTCCAAAGTTTTGGATGAAAAAGATCCCATCAAAAACGAATATTCTTTAGAGGTCAGTTCGCCCGGAATTGACCGTCCTTTAACCAAGCCGCATCATTTCGAGCGTTTCAAGGGCTCTGAAGCCAAGGTTGAAACGATTGAAGCGGTCGAAAATCGCAAACGTTTTAAGGGCAACCTTTTGGGTGTTGATTCGAAAAATAATGTCCATATCAATATGGACGGCAAAGAATATACAATTGCTTTTGATAACATTGCAAAAGCCAAGCTTGTCTTAACGGACGAGCTCCTTGCAAAATATGAAGCGATTGAAGAAAATACTGAACTTTAACTTTAATAAACAGAGGTAAACAATGGAAAATATTGAAAATATGCCGAGACCTGAAATCGTAATGGTCGCTGATGCCGTTGCACGTGAAAAAAACATTGATAAAGAAGATGTTTTTGTGGCAATGGAAGTTGCTATTCAAAAAGCCGGTCGTTCGCGCTATGGTGCCGAACATGATATTCGTGCAACGATTGACCGTAAAACGGGCGCAATTTCTTTGGCGCGCTACCGTGAAGTGGTTGATAACGATGCCGAAATTGAAAATGAGGCTGCGCAACTTCACTTAAAAGATGCAAAACTTATTGATAAAAATATCAAAGTAGGTGAGTTTATCATTGATGCTTTACCACCGGTTGATTTCGGGCGTATTGCGGCTCAAACGGCCAAACAGGTTATTGTTCAGAAGGTTCGTGATTCTGAGCGCAACCGCCAATATGAAGAATATAAAGAAAAAATCGGCACAATTGTCAACGGTACGGTCAAACGTGCGGAATTCGGCAATGTTGTTTTGGATATCGGCAAAACGGAAGCGATTTTGCGCCACGATGAGATTATTCCGAGAGAAAAATTCAAAAACGGAGATCGCATCAGAGCCTATGTTTTAGATGTTCGCCGTGAAGCACGCGGTCCGCAAATTTTCTTATCTCGTACTTGCCCTGAATTTATGGCTAAACTCTTTACCTCTGAAGTGCCGGAAATTTATGATGGTATCGTTGAGATTATGGGTGTTGCGCGTGATCCTGGTTCAAAAGCAAAAATTGCTGTTAAGGCAAATGATGTGACTGTCGATCCGGTTGGTGCGTGCGTCGGTTTGCGTGGTATTCGTGTCCAAGCCGTAGTGACCGAGTTGCAAGGCGAAAAGATTGACATTGTTCCATATTCTGAAGACAAGGCGCAATACCTTGTTGCAGCCTTAGCCCCCGCAGAAGTCACAAAAGTTGTGATGGATGAAGAAACGGGTCGTATGGAGGCTGTTGTTCCTGAAGATCAATTCTCCATTGCCATCGGGCGCAGAGGTCAAAATGTGAAGTTGGCTTCTCAGTTGATGGGGGCGGATATTGATGTTTTAACCGAGGCTCAGGAACAAGAGCGTCGTGCAAACGAAAATAAGATTCGTTTGGATCGCTTTATGGAAGCTTTGGATGTGGACGATATGATTGCCCATCTTCTTATTGCCGAAGGTTTCAACACTATTGATGAAGTCGCAATGGTTGATTTAAGCGAACTTGCCGAAATTGAGGGTTTTGATGAAGATATTGCATCAGAGCTTCAATCTCGTGCCAAAGAGTTTGTTGAAAAACGCAACGCTGAGTTTGCTCAAAAGAGTAAAGATTTGGGCATTTCAGATGATTTGAAAACCCTTGACGGCTTAGATCAGGATATGCTCATTAAGTTGGCTGAAAACAACATCAAAACGCTTGATGATTTGGCAGATTTGGCAGGCGACGAGCTTGTTGAAATCTTGGGCGAAAACACGATTTCGCTTGTTGATGCCAACCGTGTGATTATGGCGGCCCGTGAACATTGGTTTGCAGACGAAAAATAATCGTTTAAGGTAAAAAACATGGAAAAAGAGACATCAAGGAAATGCGTGGCAACGGGGGAGGTCAAACAGACCTCAGCGCTTTTGCGCTTTGTCAAAACGCCCGATAGCCGCTTAGTTCCAGACTTTAGCAAAAAGCTTGAAGGTCGTGGCCTTTATGTCTCTAATTCCAAAACGGCGCTGAAATATGCGTTGGAAAAGAATTTATTCATTAAATCTATCCACTTGTTCTTGAAAATCCCCGAAGATTTTTTAAGCCAAGTGGAACATCTTTTATATCAGAGAGGTTTGAACGCACTTAATCTGGCACGCAAAGCGGGAGCGATGGTCACAGGTTTTGAAAAAGTAAAGACGAATATCGAAAAAAACAAAGTGGCATTTATTGTTGAGGCAACAGATGCGGCTTTAGATAGCAGCCGAAAAATTGCAGATGTCTCACAAAATCTTGAAACGTTGAAGGTTTATTCATCTCAAGATTTAGACACAGCCTTAAACAAAGAAAACACGGTATATTTAGCGGTCTTAAAAAGCGATATATCAAAAATGGTTTATGAGAACATCAAAAAATATCAAACTTTTCTGGAAAATTGATTGTAGGAGAAAAATTATATGGCAGAAGATAATGCAAAAACAAAATTAACATTATCAAGCAAAAAGACCTTAACACTCAAAGCCCCGATTCGTTCAAATACGGATGGTGGCAAAAAAATGGTTCAGGTTGAGGTGCGCAAAAAGCGTATCATCACGGCGAACCCCGCCCAAGAGATGAAAAAAGAGCTTGATGAAGCCACGGCACAAAAACTCAAATTGATTGCCGAGGCCAAAGAACATGAAGCCAAGCGCCAACTTGAAGAAGAGCAAAAAGAGGTTGTTCGTCAGCAGGCCAAAGCGCAAAAAGAGCGTGAAGCACAGGAGCAGGAAGCCAAAAAGCAAGAAGAGGAGAAAAAGCGCCAAGAGGCAGAGCGCAAAGCAGAAGCCTTAAAACAAAAGGAAAAATCTTTTGCTGCCTCTCAATCAAAACCGCAAAACACAGAAGATACATCATATAAAAAAGATAAGAAATCGCATGATTTTGATGATGAAGATGATGAAGATTCGTCTTATAAGAAAGATAAAAAATCAGCATCTGCGCCTTCAAAACCCCTCACAAAAGAGGAAACATTTGAACAAGAGCGCAAGAAGATTCAAAAGCGTAGTTTTGAACAACCGCGCCGTAACAACAAAATCAATTTGAACTCATACATGCCCGATGATGAAGATGATGATTACGGCTTCGGTGCCCCGCGCAGACATTTCAAGAAAAAACAGCCCAAACAGGCTCAAGTGTCTCAAGCACCGCAAGAAAAAATCATCAAAGAAGTGATTATTCCTGAGGTCATTACGGTTCAAGAATTGGCAAACCGCATGGCTGAAAAGAGTGCAGACGTGATTAAAAAACTGATGAGCTTAGGTGTGATGGCAACAATCAACCAGCCGATTGATGCTGATACAGCTCAGATCGTTGTTGAGGAAATGGGGCATAAGTTCAAACGTGTGGCTGATAGCGATGTTGAAGAGGGCTTATCCGGTCCGGCAGATACCAAAGAAGATTTGTTGCCTCGTCCGCCGGTGGTGACCGTGATGGGTCACGTTGACCATGGTAAAACCTCGCTTCTTGATGCTTTGCGTGAAACAAACGTTGTTGCCAAGGAAGCAGGCGGTATTACCCAACATATCGGTGCATATCAAATTGAAGTGGCAGGCGGTCAAAAGATTACTTTTATCGATACACCGGGTCACGAAGCATTTTCGGAAATGCGCTCCCGCGGTGCAAAAATCACGGATATTGTGGTTTTGGTTGTGGCGGCCAATGATGGCATTATGCCGCAAACGATTGAGGCTATTCGCCACGCACAAGCTGCCGAAGTGCCGATTGTTGTTGCCATTAACAAAATAGACCTCCCCGGCGCTGATCCGATGCGTGTGAAGACAGAGCTTTTGCAGCATGGCATTGCTGTTGAAGAAATGGGCGGTGAGAGTTTGTGTGCTGAAGTTTCTGCAAAAAAACGTATAAATATTGACAAACTTGTCGAAGCCATTTTGTTGCAGGCTGAAATTTTGGATTTGAAAGCCAATCCGAACCGTAAAGGTGAAGGGTCGGTTATTGAAGCCAAAATGGAGAAGGGGCGCGGTAGCGTTGCCACCGTTTTGGTTCAAAACGGCACATTAAAAGTGGGTGATATTTTCATTGCCGGCAAAGAGTGGGGACACGTCAGAGCCATGTTTAACGAACATGGTAAAAAGGTTTTAGAGGCATTGCCTGCCATGCCGGTTGAAGTTTTAGGCTTGCAAGGAACGCCGTCTGCCGGTGATAATTTTGTTGTGGTCAAAGATGAAACACAAGCCAAAGAAGTGACAGCCTACCGTATCCGCAAAGAGCGTGATGCCAAACTTGTCAAGAGCGCAAAATCAGCGATGGAACAAATGCTCGATAAAATCAAATCGGGTGAATCTAAACATCTGTCGGTGATTATCAAGGCAGACGTTCAAGGTTCGGTTGAAGCGATTGAAGGTGCTATCACAAAATTTTCGAATGATGAAGTTTCGGTTCAAATTTTGCACTCTGCCGTCGGGCCGATTTCAGAATCGGATGTCACCTTGGCAAAGGCCTCAAACGGCTTTATCATCGGCTTTAACGTTCGTGCCAATCCTCAAGCGCGCGATATGGCGCGTCGCGATGGCATAGACATCAAGTATTATTCCATCATTTACGATGTGGTTGATGATGTGAAAAAAGGCTTGGAAGGCTTGCTCTCACCCGAGATTAAAGAAAAGCTTTTGGGCTATGCTGAAATTCGCACTGTCTTTAACATCACGGGTGTTGGTAAGGTTGGCGGATGTATGGTTACCGAAGGTCTTGTCAAACGCGGCTGTAAGGTCCGTTTGCTCCGTGATAATGTTGTGATTCACGATGGCAACTTAGCACAGTTGAAACGCTTTAAGGAAGATGTGAAAGAAGTCCGTGAGGGTTATGAATGCGGTATGAGCTTTGAAAATTATAACGACATTCAGGTCGGCGATTTCATTGAGTGCTATGAACTTGAAACAATTGCGGCAAAACTTTAAGGAGCTTTGATATGGCAGAAAATAAAGAACCTTCTCAGCGTCAACTCAGAGTAGGGCAAGAAATAAAGCGTGTGATAACCTCCGTTTTGGAAAAGGGCGATTTGCGCTCGGAAGAAATCAGAAACGCCTTTATTACAGTGACCGAAGTTCGCGTTTCGCCCGATTTGAAATATGTCACAGCTTATGTGATGACCTTGAACGGCCAAAATCTTGGTCTTGTTTTGGAAATGCTGAATGCCGAAAAAGGCGTGTTTAAAAAGCAAATCGGTGCCAAATTGCAGTTAAGATATACACCGGACATCACTTTCCGCGCAGATGACACATTTTTGGAAGCCGATAGAATCGAAAAACTTCTCCGTCATCCGAAAGTTGCGGCCGATTTAAAGAAAACCGCTGAAGAAGAATAACACAAGGCAGTCTTTCGGCTGCCTCATGTGATATGCTCAAAAAAGAGCGCAATTTGCGCTCTTTTTCTATTTGTACCTTAACCTAAACGTATTGCCCATCGGCTTGCTCACTGCCGCCGCTTCTTCGACGGTATAGATACGCTTAGGTTTGTGCTCTTTGCCGTATTTGGCGATAAGTGTTCCGTTTTCATCATAAATATAGGTCATGCCATATTCTTTTTGCGTGTTCGTTGTCACATATTTTGTTGAGGCCAAGTGTTCATAGCATTTTTCATATTCTCCCGAGCAATATATCTTGACATTAGGGCTCATATACCAAAAGGACTGGACGCCAGAGGTTGTTTGATCGCCTATTACTAAAGTTTCAATAGGACTAACAAAGGCTCGGTCGCCGACTGTTGTCACTTTGTCAGACAAGACAACTTTTTTCAATTTGTCACAACTAAAAAAGGCATCGTTGCCGATACTTCCGTTCCCGACATAAACTTCTTCTAAGTTCGGCATATCATAAAATGCTCGACTTCCGACAGAGGTTACAGAATCGGGAATGGAAATTTTTATTAAGCCGCTACGTGAAAAGGCGCCATCTCCAATCGTTTTAACAGAATCCGGAATTGTTATGTCTTCTATTTTTGTACCGGCAAATGCACCGCCGCCTATTGTTTCGATGTTGCCTTTGATTTCAATGTTTGTGAAGCTTGTATTTCCACGAAAAATATCATTTTTGATTGTTCCGTTTTGTGCATTAGTGCTTGGGCCATAGATTGTTAATTTTCCGTCATTTAAGGTATATTTGCAATTTGTGCCGCAAGAAGTGCACTCCTTGCATGTTTCATAGCTGAGATTGACGGCATAGCAGTTTGCAATAGATAAAATGAATCCCGATATCAAAAAATAAAAGTTTCTCATATTGATCACTCCAAAAATATTGTTACAAAAAAAACACTTCAGAAAATTCCAAAGTGGGAGTTACATAAACTGTCATAGCACAGCTTGGTTTATTCGAGCAAAGCCTTATATCACCAACTCCCTTATAAGGAGCGTTGCTATGATGATGCTTATGTAAACACCGCAACCATTTCGGTTACATCACTCATTGAATCATAATTTTATGCAAAAGTCAATAAAAAAAGCCGCCCTTAAAAAGGACGGCCATTTAGGAGGAGGATGAAGAAAACTTCTATCTTGACCTTGCTGTCGCGTATTGTTCTCTTTGTTTTGAAAAAGCCTCAAGAGATTTCGGTGTTTCGCCGTTCAAAGCAACGCCGCCTTGAGCAAGAGGCAATAAATTCTCAGCATAACGCACAGCTTTGTTATTTTCTCTGAATTGTTCATAGGTTTTGCCTGTGCGCATAAAAGTCAATTTACCGCGCCAACTGTTAAATTCTTCTTTATCACCGATATGCGCACGAATGCTTTTCAAAAGCTTCATCGCCTGTTGCATATCTTTCGTAATTTCTTTTGCTAAATTCAATGCTTTACTCATTTTATTTATTCCTTAATTGAATATATTTTGTCTAAATCTAACATATAAAAAATGTTTTGTCAAGTACTTTTTTTTATCCGTGTAAAAGTTTTTTTTATCCGTGCAAAAAAAAGTTTTTTTGTGTAGATTAATCATGTCGACAATAAATGAACGGAATAAAAAGATGTCACTGTTTAGGTCAATTGCTACATTTGGCGGATTTACGCTTTTAAGCCGTGTCACAGGCTTTGTGCGAGATATGGTTTTGGCAAATTTTTTGGGGGCGGGGCTGGTTTCCGACGCTTTTTTTGTCTCGTTTAAGTTGCCGAATTTGTTTAGGAGTCTTTTTGCTGAAGGGGCATTTACATCGGCATTTGTGCCTCTTTTTTCGCAAAAGCTCGTTAGTGACGGCAAAAAAAAGTCTATGTTTTTTGCCTCAGAGGCGATTTCGATTCTCTTTTTCTTTTTGCTTTTATTTGTGTTGTTTTTTGAGCTTTTGATGCCCTATGTTGTGCAAATCTTAGCTCCGGGTTTTGCGGGCGATACCGGTAAAATCGAGCTTGCCACAACACTTTGCCGCATCACCTTTCCGTTCTTGTTGTTTATCTCGATTGTCTCCTTTCAGGCAGGCATTCTAAACTCATTTGAAAAATTTGCCGCGCCGGCAACCGCACCGATTATCTTGAATTTAACGATGATCTGCTCGGCCTTTATTTTGGTTCCGTTTATGCCTTCTCCGGCTTACGGCTTTGCCTTTGCTATCACGCTTGCCGGCATTTTGGAAATTTTGTGGTTAAGACATGCGCTACGCAAAATAGATGTTCGGATATGCCCCTATATCCACATTCATAAAGTCATCAAAAATCCTGAAATCAAAACGCTTTTCAAGCGTATTGCTCCGGGTGTAGTCGGAGCGGGGATTTATCAAATCAACATGGTTGTTGATACAATTCTTGTCTCTCTTGTCGGTACGGGCGCCATTTCTTGGCTCTATTACGCCAACCGTCTACAACAGTTGCCGTTAGGTGTTGTCGGGGCTGCAATCAGCGTTGCGCTTCTGCCAATCTTGTCAAAACAACTCAAAGCACAAAATGTGACCGAAAGTAAACAAACGCAAGATAAGGCGGTGGAATATGCAGCGCTTTTGTCGATTCCCGCCGCTGTGTTGATGATTGTTTTGGCGCATCCGATGATTAATATTTTGTTTGAACACGGCAAGTTTACATCATCAGATACCTTAAAAACCGCCTATGCACTCATTGCTTATGCTGTGGGTCTGCCGTGCTATGTGTTTGTCAAAGCATTGATGCCGAATTTTTTTGCAAGGGGGGATACGGTCACACCGGTTAAATTTAGCGCCGTTGTATTTGCTGTCAATTTTTGCTTTAATTTGATATTGATGGTGCCGTTTGGTCATGTCGGTATTGCCGTAGCCACGACGATTGCCGCTTTTGTTTCTTTAGTGCAATATATATATGGTCTTAAAAAACGTGGTTTTTGGTGCCTTTCAAAACCGCTGTTTTATAAAATTTTGAAAATTGTGATTGCCTCGGTTTTGATGGGCGTGAGCATAATGGCGTTAGAGGCGGGGATGAACACGCTTTGCATCAACTGGTTGAAATACAATTTTGTTGTCAAGCTCTTGATCTTCGGCTTTTTAGGCACATTCGGGTTAGTGAGCTTTTTTTGCTTTGCAATTGCCCTTCGCGTGCTTAATTTAAGAGAGATGATTCAAATGTTTTTAAAAAGAGGGAAGTCCGTAAATGCTGATTGAAATTGAAGATGGTTTCAACCCGAATGTCAAAAATTTTTATTTTGATACACGTGTTTTGAAAGAAGGTGAAGCCGCATTTGCTTCCACAACGACGGCGCCGTCTTATCCGTTGTTGCAAAACATTTTAAGTATCGGGCAAATCAAAGAGCTTTTGCTCACTTGTGATATGCTCTATGTTCAAAAAGAAGAAGTAGGAAATTGGCAAAGCCTTGCCCCTCAAATCATGGCGGAATTAGCAGAGTTTGATTTTTCAAGCCACTCTGTTTTGCCGCTTCAAAACGAACCGGAAGCCATTAATGCCCTCATTGAGGCTCGTATCCGTCCTTTTTTGGTGCGAGATGGTGGCAATATTGAGCTCATCTCGTTTGAAAACGGTGTTTTAAAAGTGCGTTTAAAGGGGAGGTGTCAAGGTTGCCCTCATGCCACGCAAACACTCAAAAATACGGTAGAAGCAATCATCAAAAAATATATCCCGTCTGTTGAATATGTGCAAAAGGAAGATGAAGATGCTTAAAAAAATAGTTGTTTTTTTGTCGTTTTTTTGCTTTTCGCTATCGGCTGAAGCATCAAAATATTTTGTGGATGAAACGGGGGTTTATTTGGTTGATTACAACACCAAAGAGCTTGAAGATATGTTTTCAGAGCTTTATTACGACGCCTATATTGACTTGCCCGATGAGGAATATCCGCGCATTTTCGTTCAGGCTTTTCCCTCTGATTTTGCTTTGATGGAAGATAAAACCGAGCGCAATCGCTTGTTTATGAAAATTTTAATTCCGCTTGTCTTAAAAGTCAATGACGAGGTTTTGGAAGAACGCGAGATTATTGATGCTTTGGAATTTGATTTTGAGCAAAATAAAGATTTTGATGAAGCGGATATGTATTATATTGATAAACTATCCGAAAAATATGATGTTACAACGCCGTTTAAGGATACGCGCCGCTATTCAAAGTTGCTGTCTGCCTTAAAAAAGAAGGTTGATGCCGTTCCTCCGTCTATTTTAGTGGCGTCAGCGGCTATTCATACGGATTGGGGTACTTCGCGGGTTGCACAAAAGGCCAACAATCTTTATAAAATGCGTGTTTGGTTTCAAGAGGAGGGCTTAGAGCCTCTTGAAGATAAGGAAGATGGTTATAAATATAAAATTTATTCATCGCTTGAGGATTCGATAAGGGATTATGTCTTAAAAATCAACAGCAATGTCAATTATGAGGCCTTTCGTGAGGCAAGGTTTATTTCACGCCGACGTGGCAGTGAACTGTATGGCAAAAGGATGGATTGGGGTATGGTTTTAGACAGCAATTTGCCAAACTACGGGGGTTTGCTTGATTATACCCTGACATACTATAAACTTTATCACATTGATCGTGCCAAATTGGAAGAAGAATACCGTTTTGAGGAAGAATAGCCATGTATTTTAGCTTAAAGAAAAAAATGTTTTATACGGTGTTTTCGCTGTTTGTGTTTATGGCGACGCTTTTTTTAACGATGTTTATGGTGATTTATAGTGAAAAATATTCGCGTGACTATGATGCGCTTTCAATGCGTAATCAATATGTGATGAGCCTTTTGTATGATAACATCACATTACAACGCGAGGTCAACCGTCTGCGTGGCAGAAATAAGGAAACATCAGACTTGTCTGACAAACAAAAAGAATTAACCAAAGAAGCTAAAATCAACAACGATTTGCAAAAAAATTTCAATGAGCAGGCTCAGGCTTTTGTAGATGGTATGAAAATTATCGGCATCAGCTTGGTGCTTTCACTGTGTTCTATTTTGGGTTTGGGCTTTGTGTTGCAACGATGGGTAATTTTGCCGATTAATAAACTTTCTAAAGCGACAAAATTGGTTTCTGAGGGTGATTTTTCACACCGCATCCAACTTGATAAGAAACAAGTGTTTTTTGATGAGTTTGATACGCTTGCAGACACCTTTAACAGCATGATTTCAAGTGTTGAAAATTCGATTGCGGAAATCAAAAATTCGGAGCTGTTTTTGCAACTTCTGATAGACACCATTCCGGATGGCATTCGCGTGATTGACCGCAATTATAATATTGTGCTTTCAAATAAGGCTTATGACAAACAGTTCAGTGCGCTCGGACACACCGAAAAATGTTTTCAGGCATACGGCTATGACAAACCATGTCCTCGCGGAATTTTCAGCTGTCCCTTAAAAGAAATCAAAAACGTTAAAAACAAGAGTATTGCCATGATTCAAAATGTGGACGGACATCCGCTTTCGGTCAATGCCGCGCCTTTGAAAGTTTTAAGCCAGAATAAAGAAGACTTTTTTATAATTGAATCTATCCGTGATTTGAGCGACGATATACGCTTCTCTCACCAACAAAAAATTTCGTCTTTAGGCTTTCTTGCCACGTCCGTTGCACATGAAATGAAAAACAATTTAGGCTCAATCCGTATGATTATGGAAGCCTTAATGGAACAAAATGCAAAAGGAGGTATCAATAAAGAGGATACAACGAAATACATCAAATTGATACATGATCAAATTCTTGCAAGCATAGCCATTCCTGAAAGACTTTTGAAGTTGGCACGTAACAATGTTGAATTGCAAGAAGTTTTTGATATTCGTCCGGCGATTAGCGAGGTGGTATCTTTGCTTGATTATGAGGCCAAACGCAACGGCATCACAATTGTGGAAAACTATGCAAGCACTGAAAACAACATAGCCGGCAATACGGCAGATTTTAAGATGATTATTTTAAATTTGGCACAAAATGCCGTCAAAGCGATGCCCTCCGGCGGCGAACTGAAAATCACGACAAGCAAAGATAGAAATAATGTTTCGATTGAAATGCAAGATACTGGGATTGGCATTGATTCTGAAAAAGTGAAACATATCTTTGAGCCGTTTTATTCTGAAGGACAAACAAACCGATTGCATGGCACGGGGCTTGGCCTTGCAATTGTGAAGGCGCTGGTCGATAAATATCGTGGCGACATCTATGTCTCAAGCGTTGTAGGCAAAGGCACAACCTTTGAAATAAAATTTCCCCGCGCAAAAGCATAATCTTGTCTTATGAATTTCCGTTCTTTTTCCTTCCTGTCATTCCCAAACTGGCTTTAGACAGTCCCGAGAATCCATACCCTTCGGCGTTGTGCCGTCAGGCGCATATACGCCGCTTCCATATAAAAAACAAAAAAGTCATCCCTCGTTTTTGCTCAAAGCAAAAACGTCCGGGGATCTACGAATTATTTAATCATCCCTCAAAAAAACGAGACGCAGTTTTCCGAATGAACAAGTAACAGTGATTTTCTGAATAATGATATAAAAATCCCTCAAGGATAAAATCACCTTGAGGGTTGTTTTTATATTTTAAAACGCGGATTTTTTTCTTTATATTTTGCGGATTCGATTTTTTATTTTTTTTTGTTATAAAATGGTGTGGTTTTTACGCCCCCGCTAACGGCAATCCGCTAAGACACTATTTTTTGATAACTTCCCAATATCCGGCTTTTGTTGAACCAACATGCTTGATTTGACCGGCTTTTTTCATATTTGATAAGTGCCATTCAACACCTTTGGGAGTAAGGTGTAGTTTTTTAGCCATATCTTTTGTTGTAATTTTGGGATTATGAAGCATCAGCTTCATAATTTCTTCCCTAGTTTCTTCCCTAGTTTCTTCCCTAGTTTCTACCGAACTTTCTACCGAACTTTCTACGACAGGGCGATTAAACGGAAATGCCACTGTAATGTAATTTTGCGAAAACTCAAAAACACTTCTAGGATATTTTTCTAAAATACGCTGCACACCTGAGCCCATTTCTTCAACGTAGCCTAAATCCTTAAATATGCGCATCAGCTCTCTGTTTTTCGGATTAGACCGTCCTCTGAAGAATTCCTCTTCCGTGCCGAAATATCCCAAACCACCGTTCGATGTGATTTCCAATCGGTCGGGATACATTTCAAAAACAGGCGGATTGCCATACGAGTAATCATTATGAACAATTGCGTTAATAACTGCTTCACGCAAGGCTCGTTCATCTATCATCGGTGTATCAATACGTTGTCCACCGGTTATTTGCGTAAAGTTTTTATTTTCTACATTCAGCTTTTCAAGAATAGATTCTGTTGCCTTAATAATGGAATTGTATCCGTATTCTTTAGTTTCAATCAGCTCACATTTATTAAGCGAAGCATATTTTCCGAATTTAATGGAAACAGAATTTTCATCAGCGCATAAAAATGCCACATAATTAAATTTTCCGTCTTCCGTTAATAAATCCAGATTATAGGCAAATTGGTCGTTTATTGTATAACCTTTGGCGCGATAATAGATTTCCAACTGCCCGAAAGATAACTTTTGCCGCGGAGAAACAATCCGAGCGAGAGATTTTCTTACCCTTGTGGCATATAATTCCTCAATCATACGTTCAGGCATTGCTTGAATTGCACTGCCTATACGCATAAAACAACCATTTTCAGACATTCCCTTGCTTTTTATGTAGTAAGGCTTATCCGAGCCGGAAGCGACGATAATTTTAATGATTTGCTTGTCATTAACGGACAAACACTTAATATCGTAAAGACCAAGCGCAGATGGAGCAATTTTATCCTTTATCCTATCTTTAATATTGAGTTGCACTGCATCACAATCTTCAACACCAACAATGCCGCCGTTATTACGAACTCCAATATAAATTTCGCCGCCTTCCTTGTTATTTAAGAAAGCAACAATTTCACGCTCTAGATTGTCAGTCAAGCGTTCTTTATATTCAATTCTATCACTTTCAGGTGGTAACATAGCAACTCCGTTGGTTATTTTGAAAAAATATTATCTCAAAAATTTTTAATAAACAGTTATTTTTCAACTGCTTTTTATGTAGAATTAGTAAAAAACATTTTTTTAATTGTCTTTAGATAATTATAAGAATGTGAGGCTCTTCAAAACCCTCCCTCAAGGGATTTTATCCTTGAGGGAGATATTGCATCGATTTTGTTATAAAAAAGCGAGATGAACAATAACCTATATTTGGTTAGAAATAGTTGCAAACGGTACCGTCGCTGACGCAACTTCCGTTGCCTATGCAGTTGACGGAAAAATAGCTACTTTTGGCATAATATTTGACAGTTCCGTTAGTATAAATGCTTAATGTCAATGGATTCATCTGACTAACAGCGCCATTGCTCTCTACAGATATACAGACTTTGCTTGTGGCCTCAGAACCGCCACCAAAGTTCAACGGGATAAAATTTGAAGTTAATGTACTAGCTCTAAAAGTGATGTTTAGTTTGTTTTCTTTTCCATTAAATGAAGCGTTCCAAGCATTATATTGAGAGTCGTATTCAATATTTCCAAAATCAACATTCACTTCAAAAGTATTATTACTTCCCGATAAATAAACGGAATTGGCTTTTAGTTTCGGATACATTGTCCCCGAAGAGCAGTTTAAGGGATAACTTTTGCGTGCACTATATATCTGTGCGTTTTGAAAATACGTCGGAGAGGTTTGAGTGATATCACCATAAAGATAATGCTTGCCGGTAATATAGTTTGAAGAAGATGAAGAGATTGTAGAACCCGCTTCATGGAGTTTTCCAACACTGTTGCTTGAACAGAAAAGCCCGTTTGAACAAGTCGTGCTGCAAGATTTATAGCTTTTTGAAATACACATACTCGGTGTATCGGAGCAATAAGCCGTGCAATATTCCGTTGTTGTATTAAGACTGACTTGTGTGCAAGCCGATTTTGAACAGAAATAATAATTGCCGAACGGACATTTGAGCTTTGAAAGACTGCCGCATTCTGAAGAAGAATATATAAAGCCGATTGATGTGCAACTCGGCAAATCATCACAGTTTGCCTCCGCAAAACCTGAAACGGGCATCAAGACAAGAGCGGAAAAAACAATATATTTATAAAAAGTATTCATCAAAAATCTCCTTGAATTAGTTAGCTTTTAAATTTGTTGCTGTCCAATATGTCAGCGGGCCGTAATTAACACCGTCAGTTCCGATATAATTCGTTCCGTGCGGCACGCCATTCGAGCAAGTGATGGCCACGCATGAATAGCAGGTCAATCCACTGATTGTTGTGCCGGCAATTGTTTCGCCGCATCCGCAAGGCAGTGCTTTGGAGGCACTATCATAATAGCCTAAAGATGTATTGCACTGGCAGTCAGAATAACAAAACTGCTCTGTTTCTCCAATCTGATATAAAGAGGTGGAGGAAACAGAAGCACTTATTGATGTGCAAAAGGGTTTGCTATCATACGGAAAGGCGCCATTAGTTTTATCGGAGCAGGTGAAGGGATTACCGCGTTTATAGCAATAATTGTTATCACATTTAAGTTTTTTATCGGTTTGATAGCCGCCATCAGCGGAGGCGTCAGATTCGGAGGAGTAAGGAAAAGCGGAGAAGTCACCAGCGCCACAAGAATCGAAGCATGTAGAGAAGCAGTTAGAGAAGCAATATTGTTGAGCGGGGCCGATATAGACGAGATTAGATGTATTATAATCTTGATAAGTGCCGCAGGAGGGAGGATTAGAGTTAGGATAAGAGGAACCGGCGGCCTCGGAGCAAGACTTAGGGGTTAAGTTGTAGTGACAAGGTTGAGAGTTAACTGTTATGGTATCGTATTTGTACCCCTCTCCAGGCTTATTAGACTGGCCGCCGAGAGAGGAGCAAGAGGTACCGCAATCGGAATAAGTTTTGGTGCATTTAGAGGCGTTAGGAGCGATAATAGAACCTGAGGAAGAGGAAGAAGCGCCGATAGAGGCACAAC
>JAFVFH010000083.1 GCA_017475525.1 Alphaproteobacteria bacterium
AGTGACAAACTTGGTCATCGGTAATGCCGTAAATTCAATAGGTAACTATGCTTTTGAGGATATGGACGGATTAACAAACCTTGTCATACCTGATTCTGTCACATCTATCGGAGAAAATGCCTTCCAAGATATGAGAGAATTAGAAACTCTTGTTATTGGCGATTCGGTGACCGCTATCGGAAAAGACGCTTTCAAAAATATATCTCCATCAGCCAAAATCTATTGCACAAAAAACTCAGACTGCCTTACCGACACACTTGCAAATCCTGATAATGTCATTACGTATTTCAAAGACAAAAGCGGGCTTTTTGCTTTAACGAATGAAAACGGAGATATATTGGAAGACACGAACGGCAATCCGATTTATTATTTATCGGCAAATGATATGACAGCTCAGAGCAATGCTTGTTTAGGCGGCTATCAGACTTGTGCCGAGCAAGCACTTCATAACAAAGCTCTGGCACTTTTAGAAAAAGGAAGGGTGTGTCAAACGTTTGATACGTGCCAAGCACTTGTCAACACGGATTATAACGGCGATGTGATTAAGCTTGGCGGTAAAGATTATGCCAGCCTTTCTGATTTGCTCAAAGGCATTTCAATGCCCAAGCGCATTTACACCGTTGAGGAGGCCGCCGCGCTTTCCAAGAAAACCGGCAATACCTTTCGTTTGAGATATAAATAAAAACAACAACCATCATGGCTCGATTGCCTTTCGGGCAATCGTCAAGACAACTCGAATCCGAGAGGGCGCGAGGAAAAAAAAGGCTACTATAAAAAAATACGGAGAATGAGGCAAATACGCAGTAAGCGTTCATGCGCCGTGATACAAATCTCTAAAAAAGTTCGGATAGCGTGTGCGAGTAGAAGCAAAAAAAGAAAGATGAAAATTTTAGCGTACATAGAGGTACGTGAATTTTCATCTTTTCGCATTTTTGCGATTAATCGCCAGCTAGACGAGCTTTTTACCCACGGTAGTATTTTTCAAACGGCACATCTTGGTTCACATCTTGAGGCCTGTAGATAAAGATGTTCGTGACCGTCGGAATGTCATGTGTGCGGTGCGTGTAACCGCGTTTTTCCATACAGATGCGATATTTTTTGGGGCTTGAATCCGTGTCGTCACGAACGGAATTGACAAGCAAAGGTTGCGCCCCCCAATAGGGAACATAGCTTGCCCAAATACCTTTTTCAGAGTGCCAGTCGGCTCTGATATCAATGCGCTTTTCCTCGCTGTAAAACCAGTTTTTGATGTTTGGAAGGAGCTTAAAATCTTCCGCTTCACGCATACATTCCGAATGGTCGCGCGAAAATTTTTCAACACCCGTGTTCACTCTTTCCCAGTGGAAGATAACTTGTCCCTTGCCCTTTGAAAACAAAGTACAGGAAGAAAGAAAAGCAATTGAAATAAGAAGCAATATTTTTTTCATGTTAAAAATCCAAATTCTGATAGTTTTTTGAAGGTTGTATCCCCTTGACGGTATCTTTTAGAATCTCCTTAAAGCTCGGACGCGATTTGATTTTAGAATACCAAAGCTTTGCATTTTTATAATTTTCCCAATCCACATCGCCGAGATAATCCAAAACGGATAAGTGCGCCGAGGCAGCCACATCTGCAAGCGAAAATTCATCGCCTGCGAGATAATTATTGCGCTCAGTGAGCCAGTCGATGTATTCCAAATGATACTTCAAGTTGTTTACTCCGACTTTTAAGGCTTTTGAATCAGGAGCTAATCCGCTTTTAAAGCGCTTAAAAACCTTTTCACCGACGATATATTTATAAACTTCCATATAAAACTTATGATCGAACCAATCTGCCAAGCGCCTGATTTCAGCCTTTTGAAGATGGCTTCCCATGAGCAATTTCGGGTTTGGATACGTTTCTTCCAAATATTCCGTTACGGCATAATTTCCGGCAACAATATGTCCGTCAAAAATAAACACGGGCAACTCGCCTGAGGGATTTAATTTTTGAATATCTTTTGAGAGGTTCCAAGGTTCTTCTTCTCTTAAAACGAACAAAACCTTTTTTTCAGCCATCATGATTCGAGCCTTGCGTGAATAAGGAGACATATTATGATGAACAAGCAAAACCATTATTTTTCTCCCTTCGTTGTGCGTTCATCTGCCGGCGTCAATTCTTCGCCCGTGCTTTGACGCACATACATCGGCGGCACGACCCCAATCGATTGCTTCTCTTTTTCTTCTATAAGCTGCTTAATTTTTTCCAAAATCTTTTTTTTGAAATTCTCACTTGAAGCCAACCGTCTGAAATAATCATGAACCATTTTTCTGTTTTCGATATTTTTGGAGGTTGCCACAAACATCGGCATATTCCAAAGCGGTTTTGAAGAAATGCGACCTCATTTTTCAGTCCTTTTTCAACCAGTTTGGCAAAATGATAGTAGTAACTGCCCAAAATATAATCCGCCTCACCCGTGAACAGACTTTCATAGGCTTCATCTTCATCTTGAACAGCCTTCATATTGAGCTCTGAAAATGTTTTGAGCATGTAGTCACCGAAATGCTCGTTTAAAGCATACACCCCTTTTAAGTTTTTCAAATCATCTGCTTGTTTCACGCCTGCAATTTTGCTCGGCAACATTATCAAATGTATCGGGTTGTTCAAAATTGCCGGAAAAACAAAATCCAAGTCATTAAATGCCTCTGTTGAATAGAAAGCCCCGAAAAAGACATCTGTTTTGCCGTCCTTCATATCAAAAATCGCATCGCCAACCGTGGGATAATATTTAAAAACGGTCAGTTCATCCCGATTTTGCAAAAGATCACTCATGGCATCTTTGAAAACAGATTCCAAAACGGGCTCTTTCTTATTTTCATACAAACCGTATCCAAACGGAAAATAATCCGAAAATGTGGTGTATATAAGCCTTTGCCCCACAACTTTATCTTCAGCGCGCAAAATCGAAAGCGCTTGTGCTTTCATCGCATAAAAACACATCAAAAGAACACATATTTTTATTATCTGCTTCATTTTTTCCCTCTGTTTTCCCAAAATATACACAAATTTTCTTAAAAAGGATTTAACCGATTGAAAGTTTTATCAAATTTTGCCATATTAAATGTATGATTAAAAATGATCAAAACAACCTTATTTGCATATATTCCGGCACAAAGGGCATCGGCAAAACATGGTTTGCCTCAATTTTGAGCCAGTTTTTAGGATTAAAAAAACAAAAAGTTTTGTTTTTTGACGCTGACGGCAGTATCGAAAACATCGCCTGTCAACTCGGTTTGAAAAAGTCGGATTTATATTTAAAAATGCTCAAAAACCGGCTCACATTGAACAATGCCGTCATACATTATACCAAGGGTCGCTTTGATATCATCTATGTCGGCGAGAAAGAAACACCTCTTGCCGCTTATCCGGCCGGACGTTGCCAAATTCTTGCCTGTGACTTAAAAAAATTTGCGTCATATTACCAAAGAGTCGTTATTGATTGTGCCGAAACAAATCCCACACTCACAAATATGTGCTTACATTTATCAGATAAAATCATATTGCTTGTTGAGCCGAATATGTCCGGTTTAACTGAAGCATATAAGGCGCTTGAGCACATTAAAAGAGTTTCCCCGCATGCTAAAATTTTTATTGTCATCAACCATGCACTTTCTCAAAGTGAAGGGGAGCAGGTCTATAAAACGATTTTAAGTGCCGACAAACAATTTATTTCCGCCTCACCCAAACTTTTAGGGGTCATCAATCAAGACGGACGTATCAGAGATTGTGTTTTGAACAAAACAACGCTTTTTGAGCGTTATCCCGTTTGTCAAAGCCTTTCTGAGATTGATCGCATTTCAACCTTTCTTATCAACGGAGATGAGCAAAATGCCCTTTGACGCTTTAGGATATTTTTCGCTTTTAGAGGCAGACGATTTAACAGATGAACAAACACTTAAAATCAGCTATCGTGAAAAAGCGAAATTCTGGCATCCGGATCATAACAAATCGCCCGAAGCGCTTGAAATGTTCCAAAAGCTCTCAAAGGCGTATGATATTCTCAAAAACAAAAAACAAAGAGCGATGTATCGAATTTTGTCACTCATCTATACCGAAAATGATTTTCCCTCGCTTGAGCGTTTGAACACCTACAAATCGGCAGATGGCATCGAAACGCCTTATTTACGCGTTTTTGCCATTCAAAAAATCGAAAAAGGTCGGCTTAAAACCGAAAACCTTATCGGCACCTATGAAGATGCCTTGCATTTTTTGAAAAAGACAACTTTCAAAAATTTCATCAACGGCTTTTTCAGCCCTCATTTTTATAAAGCTTTGCAACACAATATCCATGAAATTTCCGCCAACTCGCACGAAAATTTAAAGGTTTTGGTTCATAACGCCGCCGCTTTTTATGATGAAAACAAGCTTGATTTAGCTTATCTTTCCGCCCTTCAGGCTTTGGAATATGCCAATCAGGCACAAAGAAGTGTCATTGAAAATTTTATGCGTTTGCTTCCTCCCGTTCAAAAAGCGCCTCAAAAATTCAACACAAAAAAGCTCCGTGCCGTTCAACTCAAACCGTTTTTGAATATGCTTTATTTTGTTTCGGCTTGCGCAATGGTTGCCGTCTTTATCTTTGGCACACGCACATTTATCAAGGCGGATACACAAAAAATCAACTACTATCAAACGGTTCATTTTGAGGGTGGTGAAGAAATGGCCGATGACATGGTCGGCGCCAAAATTTTTAACATTCCGGTTGATAAAACCGATGATAAAATGCTCTTTCACATGACATCAAATCAAAACATCATGCACGGTCCGTCCGATAAGTTTGATGTTTTAACAAAAGCCGTCAAAGGGCAAACCGTTCGTTTAACCGGCTACACGGCAGACAAAATCTGGTATCGAATAATGCTTGACAACGGGCAAACAGGCTTTATAAAAGGAAGATATTTGAAAAAAGGCATCGGCAATTTAATCCCCGAAAAAAGCCAAATCATACTGCAAGAATAAAGGAACATAAAGTGGCACTCGAATTTGAAATTTTAAAAACATCAGGTAAATCGCGCCTCGGCAAGCTCCACACCAAACATGGCGTTGTCAACACGCCGGCATTTATGCCTGTCGGTACATGCGGCACAGTCAAAGCGATGATGCCGGAATCGGTCGCACAGACGGGGGCTGAAATTTTGCTCGGCAACACCTATCACCTGATGCTCCGCCCCGGTGCCGATTTGGTTGAAAAGATGGGCGGACTTCACAAGTTTATGAATTGGGATAAGCCGATTTTGACTGATTCGGGCGGTTTTCAGGTGATGAGCTTGTCGGCTCTCAGAAAAATCACGGAAGAAGGCGTCACTTTCAAATCACATGTTGACGGCAAAAAGTTTTTCTTAAGCCCCGAAGAGTCGATGAAAATTCAACATAAACTTGATTCTGACATCACCATGGCATTTGATGAATGCACCCCCTATCCTTGCACTTATAAACGTTGCCAAGATTCAATGCGCATGTCCATGCGCTGGGCAGAGCGTAGCAAAAAAGCCTTTGTTGATCGAGAAGGTTACGGCATTTTCGGCATCCAGCAAGGAAATGTTTTTAAGGATTTACGTGAAGAATCTGCCCTTGCCTTGAAAAAAATCGGCTTTGACGGTTATGCCATCGGCGGTCTTGCGATTGGCGAAGGGCAAGAAAAAATGTTTGAAGTTTTGGACTATGCACCTGATATGTTGCCTAAAGATAAACCGCGCTATTTGATGGGTGTCGGCCGCCCTGATGACATTGTCGGCGCGGTGCTTCGCGGGGTTGATATGTTTGACTGCGTCATGCCGACACGCTCGGGTCGTACCTCTCAGGCTTTCACGAAATACGGCACAATTAACATCCGCAACGCCAGACACAGAGAAGATCCTCGTCCTTTAGAAGAAGGTTGCGATTGTCCGCTATGCACCCATTATACAAGAGCCTATATTCACCATCTTCAAAAATGTAACGAAGTTTTGGCGGTGATGCTCTTAACATGGCATAATGTGCGCTATTACGAGCGCCTTATGCAAGGCCTGCGTAAAGCTTTGTCAGAAGATAAATTGCAAGATTATGTTGCCGAATTTTATGCCAATCAACAAAAAGGCGATATCCCTGCCTTATAAATTTCCCTGCATTCCTGCCTTTGCATTCAGGCAAAGAAGAAGGTGATAGTTGATACGCAAGAAACGTGTGCGCATTAAAAAAAATACAACACCGGCTTTTTTATTTAAAAATATTTCCAAGAAACAACACTGCGCGAGGCGTTCGGATCGGAGCCCGCGCATGCGGCAGCGGCTTCGGTTATCGTTATTTCACGCATTTGTTTGTTGGTTATGAAATATTCGGAAGGTTTGACCGGATAGGCCGGTTCTTCAATGTCATCTGCGCCGATTGAAACGCCGATTAAACCGACTTTTTCACCGAGACCCCAATCCATAATGGCAAGACCGATACAAGCCTCAACCGGCAAATCACGATAGGTGATGATAAAAGCTGTGTTGTCAGGTCCGTTTGACATGGCTTTACCAAGGGTGATGTTGACGCGGCCTTTATAGGGATTCATCAGAGTGTTGCCGCTGCCAATCATATTTTGTGTGACCATATTATATTTGACAGCCGTTGTTTCATTGAAGCTTTCATAGCTGTCTTGGTTGCCGTAAAAAGAACGGATGTTTGTCATCATCAAAGCAACCTGTGTAATTGTTTCATTCAAGCTGTGGCGGCGCATGGCCTTCGAATATGCCACAAGCGAACCTGCCGAGATGACGGCGATGATGGCTAAAACGCCGAGCATTTCAATCATGCTTCTTCCTGAACACTCTCCATCTGCTTTCAATTTTTTTCCTCGCGTCGCTTTTGTGCGCGCAACGCCAAAAAATTGTGACGCATCTAAAATTTTATAGAATAGATTTTTCATCGCAAACCTCACACAGAATTATACTTCATTTTAACATATATAAAATGAATAACAAGTTTATCTTTAGTCATAAAGTTTTTTATGGTAAAGCCGTTACTTTTCTTCTTTCTCAACCTTAAAATTATCCTCCTTAAACTTCTGGAAGGCTGATTTCACGGCATCAGATACAGCATTTTTGAGCTTTTCTTTCACTGTTTTTTTATCTTGACAAACTTTTTCGACCTTGTTCCACTCGCGGCCGGCCTTTTTGCATTCGATTTCTTCGGCGTGAATAACATAATAACCTGCAAAAAGCATTGCAATGAGCAAAGCAAGGGCAAAAACAATCTTCAAAAAAGATTTTGCAAAAATCCACAAAATCCAAAAACCGCCGATCATCACCATAATCATTTGGTTCATCATCGGATCTTTTTCCATCACAAATGCCAAAAGCCCGAAATAACCAAGCGCACACGCAAAAACAATATGACTGAGATATTTAATAAAAATGTTCATGCAAATCGTCCCAAAAAATAAAACCTTATATATTGTTATTTCATTTTGTTTTGAGTTTCAAGCGCTAAAGTAATTCTTTGCAAGCTCTCTTAAAATCTGCAATGATTTGTTCTTCGTTTGGCACATATTTGTTCTTCATCAAACATTTTCCGTTGCAAAAAACATCTGTGATGCACGAACTGTCGGCGGCATAAACCATATTCGAAATCAAATTCACATTCGGCAACAGTGCAAAATTGTTCAAATCGACAAGCATAAAATCAGCCAAATAACCTTCTTTAATCTGTCCCGCTTTCAAGCCGAGCGCTTCAAAGCCGTTTTTTGTTGCCATATCAAAAACATCTTGCACTTTTGCCGCCGTCGAATCATTTGCCGCTCTTTTTGCCGAAAGTGCCGCAATTTTCATCTCATCAATCATGGAAAGTGAGTTGTTTGAAGAAACGCTGTCTGTTCCGAGCGTTAATTTCAAACCTTTATCTAAAAAATGTTGCAACGGCATCAGGCCTGAGTTTAATTTAAGATTTGAAGCCGGATTATGCGCCACAATTGCACCGCTTTTTTTCACGAGCTCAATTTCATGCTCATTTAAATGGACGGCATGAGCCAAAACGGTCTTTTCATCCAAAATACCCCAACTGTCAAGCAGTTCAACAGGCCTTTTGCCATATTTTTGCAAACAATCATCGACTTCTTTTTGCGTTTCCGAAACATGTGTATGCAAAAACAAATCCTGCTCTCGACACATTTTTTTAAATTCTTTGAAAATTGTTTCCGAAGCCGTATAAACCGCATGAGGCGACAACCCTTTAAAAAGCAAACCGCCGTCATAATCGGTGTCTAAAAAGCTGTGAGCCAAATTGAGTCTTCTTTGAGTTTCTTTTTCATCAAACATATCCATGCCGACATAAGTCACAACCGCTCTCATGCCCATTTCTTTTAAGGCATCAATCGTGCTGGAGATATGAAAATACATATCCAAAAACGTTGTTGTTCCGGTCTTTATCATTTCAAGCATGGCAAATTTTGAAATATAATAAACCGTTTCGTCGGTCAGTCTGTCTTCTCTCGGCCAAACTTCTTTTTCAAGCCAGTCAAAAAGCGGCAAATCTTCGCCGATACCGCGCAAAAACATCATCGCAGCGTGCGTGTGCATATTGCAAAACGCGGGCAAAATCGCCTTGCCTTTGCAATGAATAACCTCAGCTGAGCCGGCTTCAATTTTGCCTGCAATCTTTGAAATTTTGTTTTGCTCAATCAAAACATCTTGTTCTTTGCCGTTCAAATACACATTTTTAAGTAAAATCATGATGGTTCTTTCTGTTTATTTTTTTTCAGTTATACATGATTGAATAATTTTTTCAACAAAAAACAGAATCGAACTTAATTTATCATGCCTTATTGATGTCGCAATGCCTTATTTATACCGAAGACGGAAAGTATTTCCTGTCGGCTTAGAAAGCTTAGAGGCTTCTTCAACGGTATAGATACGCTTGTTTTTATAGCCGATAAAAACACCGTCTTTATAGACCTTATAACTCCCATCGCTTTGCTCAATTTCTTCAATAGAAGGCATCGGATTGCCGGCATATAAATCCTCAAGCGAGGCATAACGTTTGCCGCCTGATGTTAAAACATCGCCGTTTTTATCAGCTTCAATCAATGCCGCACATTCTTGTGCCGTTGAACAATATGTGCCGTCACCTGCCATAAAACTTGCCTGACAAAGGGTTGTATCCGCACAAACTGTTCCGCCTTTTAAATTTGCATACGAATCAAAATATGTTGTATTGCCTTCACTGTCTGTTAAGGCATACACCCCACCTTTGGATTCATAGGTTTTGAGAAGTGAGGATGATAAATCTGATTTTTGTAGGTTATCTCTACACATTTCTTCTTTATTCTTTGGACAATACAATTCTTCCAATTTAGTCATACCACCAAAAACTTTTGTATTTCCTACATAGCCAAAGCCTATAAAATTTTCAGGAAGAAAGATTGAAGTCAGATTTCTCCCAAGTCCTCCTGTGTCAATGTATTGTAGCGTATCTGGAATATCAAACGTCGATTCTGTATAATATTGAAGGGCATTATAACCAAGACGTTCTAATTGAGAACCTTCTTCAAATGTTGTTCCTGCAGGTAATTCTCTCACATAAGTTACACCTTTAGGTATAACAAGGTTTGTGACGCCTGATAAACCAAATGCGTCATCAACGGATTTAACTGACGATGGAATGGTTAGATTCTGCAAACTTTTTGTACCTAAAAAAGCTTGAGAAGGAATGCTTGTTAATTGATTTGATAAAGTCACACTTGTTAAGCCACTTGCACCTCTAAATACCCCAGCACCCATAGATTTTACGGAATCGGACATTGTCACACTTTGAATAGAAGATAGACCTGTAAAGGCGTGCACACCTATTGATGTAATGCCGCTGATATTAATACTTGTTGCACTAGACCAAGGTGCCCCGCTGACGCGCCGCCCTTGGACACAGGAAGAACAGCTAACAGTATCAAAATCCTTCATAGCGCCGGTTCCCGTAATTTCCACATGTCTGTCAGAGTAGATTGTATACACACAATCGCCGATATTTTTGCCGCATTGTCCCGTAGAAGTTACAGTTCCTTCATAAGCTTGAAGGTTGAATGTTGAGGCTGTGGTTATTGTAAATGCTAAAATGAATATTTTATTTCTCATGTTTTTTCTCCTATTTATTAAATTAAAAAAAATTCCATCTTGAAAATCTCAAAATGGAGGAGCCAATAAACTGTAACATCACAGATGAAAGTATTCCAAAGTCAAACTTTTCTATTCCTTTCACTCCTCCTGAGAGGAGTTTTGATGTTAAGATGTTTATTGAACACCGCAACCATTTTGGTTACGCTTTTAATTATTTCATAATTTGATATAAAAGTAAAGGAAAAAATGAAAAATCGGTAAGGAAGGAATCAAAAAAATGGACTTGTATTTCATAAAATAAGCAATAGATGAGCCGTTATACAAGCCCCCATTATATCATAAAATGCGGAGAATGAGCTAAATAATAAGACGTCTTCCTAAGTGCGAAGGCAGTAGTACGTAGTGGTACATGACCGAGCACGAAGGAAGGCGTCTGTATGAGTTAGCCATTATACGCGTTTTACAACACTTCGCGGCGTCCCACATGATCCGCAGGTCCGACAATCCCTTCCGCCTCCATGCGATCTATCAAAGAAGCCGCACGATTGTAACCGATACGCAAGCGACGTTGAATATAGCTTGTCGACGCTTTTTTGTCGGTGCGCACAATTTCAACCGCCTGCATATATAAATCTTTGTCACCGCCCATGGCTGTGCTGTCAAAAACAGCGCCGGCATCATTTTCTGACGGATCCCCTTGCGTCACAGCCTCAACATATTCCGGCGCACCTTGTGCTTTCAAAAAGTTCGCAACGGCTTCAACATCGCTGTCTTTAACAAAACTGCCGTGAACACGTTGCGGTTTCAAGCCTGACGGCATATAAAGCATATCACCCATACCCAAGAGCTGCTCGGCGCCTTTGTCGCCCAAAATCGTCATACTGTCAAATTTTGATGTCACCTGAAAACTGATACGCGTCGGGAAATTGGCTTTAATCACACCGGTGATGACGTCAACCGACGGACGTTGGGTTGCCATAATCAAATGAATACCGGCCGCTCTCGCTTTTTGTGCCAAACGCTGAATGGCCGCCTCAACTTCTTTTCTTGCCATAATCATCAAATCTGCAACCTCATCAACCACAATCACAATGAACGGCATCGGGGTTGTGTCAACTTCTTGCGTTTCATAAATCGGACGTCCCGTTTCCGCATCAAAGCCAACCTGAATGGTACGCGTCGGTTTTTCGCCGGTCTCTCTCATCTCTTTTAATTTTTCATTGTAGCCGAAAATATTGCGCACATGCAAATCCGAAATTTTACGATACCTTTCTTCCATCTCGCAAACCGCCCACATCAAACCGGCAACAGCCTTTGCCGGATCGGTAATCACGGGGGTAAGCAAATGCGGAATATCGTTATACATCGAAAACTCAAGCATTTTCGGATCAATCATAATCATTTTGCACTCATCGGGGCTCATCTTATAAAGGAGCGACAAAATCATCGAGTTCACCCCGACGGACTTACCCGAACCTGTCGTTCCGGCCACCAAAAGGTGCGGCATGCGCGTCAAATCGGCATAAACATTTTGCCCGCCGATATCTTTGCCCAAAACAACGTTCAAAACATTTTTACTGTTTTTGAAAGCCTCATCTGCAATCAAATCTTTGAGCCAAACGGTTTCGCGATGGGCATTCGGAATTTCAACACCGATAGAATCTGTCCCCGGCACAACGGCAATTCTGACCGAAACGGCACACATTGACCGTGCAATATCATCTGCAAGCCCGATAACGCGTGCGGTTTTTGTGCCGGCAACCGGCTTAAATTCATAAAGCGTCACCACCGGCCCCGGTTTAATGCCGACAATTTCACCGTTCACACCAAACTCTTGCAAAACTTCTTTGAGCGTCTGAGCCGTTGTCTCCATCTCTTTTTGGCTCATCGCGGCAACGCTTTTTTCTTTAGGTCTTGTGAGCAAATCAATGCTCGGTAATTGATATCCGCTTTCTTTCATCACTTTGGCTTTCGGTGTTTTAGGCTCTGCCTCAGTCTCTTTTTTGGCTTTTGTTGTGATTTTAGAAAGTTTTGGTTCGATTCTGACCTTTGCCAAAGTTTTTGATTTCAAAACAGGTTTTTGTCCGTGCAGAAGCTTGCATATTTGCTTGACCCCTGTGACAAAACCGACAATCGCACCGAACACACTTTTTGCAATACCTTTCAATAAATGATACCAGCTTGTGAAAGTAAGCCCGACCACCAAATTAAACGCCATAAAAGCCACAACAAACAGCATCAAAAGCAAAATGACATCACGATAATTTTCAAATCCGATTTTATTTAAGAGCGTATTTAGGGGCTCGATCAAATTTTTACCCATATTTCCCGCAATCGGATAATCGCCGATTTTAAAACGAGCGGATTGCTTAAAAATTAAGCTTAAAAAAGGCGCTGTCGCCATCACCCCCACAATAAAGGCCAATATCCGCCATTTGAAAAACAGCAATGTCCCGTAACGCAACAATTTATATCCCCAAACAAAAAAACCGAGCATAAACAAAGGCAAAGCAAGCCCTAAACCGGCGCTCATATCTGCCACACTTGCGCCCCAAAATCCGAGCCAGTTTTTCGCCACACCGTCTTTGGCATTGTTAAAAGAAAAATCATCCTGATGATAGGAAAATATTGCCAAATAAAAGCAAATGCCGAGTGCAATCAAAAGCAATCCGGCAATTTTTTTGAAAAGTTTATAATCTTTGTTTTTTTTCGTTTTTTTTGCCATATCATTCACCTATATTTTCAGCTTTTTTAACCTTGTCAAACTCTCCAACACATCATATCCGATACAGATTGTCGGATCGAGCTTTAAGCCGTCAACATTGAGCGCACTGTATGCGTGATGTTCCAAAACCTTAAAAGCGATGTTTGTATCTTTCGGATTGTCCTGTAAAACTTTTTTGATTAAATCTTCTATTTTTTGTTGCATTTGCTTTTCAAAAACCGGCCGACATAAAGTCATCACATCAGTCATTCCGGACGAAACGATGCCTGATTTTAATAAAAAGGTCATCAAATCGGTTTGTTCGGTTTCTTCATAGTTTGAAAAATTGATAGCCGAATTGTCTTTGACAAGCATCAGCGTCGAATTAGCAACCGGATTTTTCAAATCATAATTAATTAAATTAAGCTCTTTATCCACATGATAACAGCCAATCGGCAACAAGTTGCATTTATCATCGGCAAAAGCATAGCTTGTATGCGAGAGAGGAGCCTTATACCGGCTCATAAAACCGAGCTGACGCGTTAACTTATCCCGCACCCAAAAGTCATCCGGTTCCAAAAAGGCTACAAATTCGCCCGTTGCCGCCTCAAAGGCTTGTTTTAAAACATCTTGTCTTGATAAAACATCATCATTTGCAATCAATCGTATCCTCTCATCTTGGCTGATATATTTTTCCATTTTTTCGGAAAGCATGTTTTTGCCCGTATTGTCAATAATCACCCATTCGGTATTTTGATACGTCTGATATTCGAAACATTTCACCGCTGTCATATAAAATCGCATACCTTTGTTTAGAATGCTGACAACCGATATTTTTCTGTAATTTTTCATATATACCTTTTTATATGTTTTTATATTAACTTGACTTTAAACGAGAATATCTTTAAATTCTTCAACAAATAATTAATAAAAGAGGTTTTTTTATGGTAAAATACGCTTTTGTGTTTCCGGGACAAGGTTCTCAACACATCGGCATGGGTCTAAGTCTTTATCAAAATTTCGCCACCGCACGCGATGTTTTTGATAAAGTTGACAACGCCCTCAATCAACATTTGTTCAAATTAATGACAGAAGGCAGTGAACAAGAACTTACCTTAACCGTCAATGCTCAGCCTGCCATCATGGCTGTTTCAATGGCAACGATTGAAGTTTTGAAAAAAGAGTTTGGCGTTGATATCAAAAAAATTTCATATGTCGCGGGGCATTCTTTAGGCGAATATTCCGCTGCTTGCACTGCCGGTGTTTTCAGTCTTGAAGACACGGCGAAGCTCTTGCGCCTGAGAGGCTCTGCCATGCAACAGGCCGTTGCGCAAGGCATCGGAGGAATGGCTGCTGTTTTAGGTCTTTCTTTTCAAGATATTGATGCTCTTGTTGAAGCCTCGTCAGATGAAAAGCATTTTTGCGTTGCCGCCAATGATAACACCGATGGGCAGGTTGTCCTTTCGGGGCACATTGCCGCCATTGAAAAAGCCATTGAAATTGCGCCTGAGTTTGGTGCCAAAAAAGCCGTTATGCTTCCCGTCAGCGCACCGTTTCATAGTCCTTTGATGGAACCCGCCGTCAAACCGATGGCTGAGGCCTTGCACAAAACGCCGAGCAATGATCCTCAAATTCCGCTCATTTCAAACTTCAGCGCCATGCCTTCTTTGTCAAAAGAAGATGTCATTGCCAACCTCATCTCGCAAATCACGGGCACTGTCCGTTGGCGTGAAACGATGGCGTTTTTGAGCGAAAATAATGTTACCGACATCATTGAAATCGGCCCTTCAAAGGTTCTTTCAAACATGGTCAAGCGCTCATATAAAGAAATTTACACAACATCTGTTCACACTTCAGATGATTTAGAACAACTGGCAAACAACTTATAGAAAGGAAAAAGATATGTTTCAGTTAACAGATAAAGTTGCTTTAATCACAGGTGCTTCCGGCGGTTTGGGCGATAAAATCGCGCGCACACTTTATGCGCAAGGTGCCAAATTAGCCTTAACGGATATGCGTCCCGAAGGCATGGAAAAAATAAAAGCCGATTTAGGCTCAAATGTTGAATGCTTTGTCGCAAACCTTTCAGATGCCGAACAAATCAAAAAGCTCGTCGCAGAAGTGGAAACAAAATTCGGTCAAATTGATATTTTGATTAACAATGCAGGATTAACGCGCGACAATTTGTTTATGCGCATGTCAGATGAAGATTGGCAACTTGTTTTAGACGTCAATTTGTCGGCAGGCTTCAAACTTGCCAAAGCCGTTGTCAGAGGCATGATGAAACGCCGTTTCGGACGCATCATCGGCATTGCCTCGGTTGTTGGCGTTATGGGCAACGCAGGACAAGCGAACTATTCTGCTTCCAAAGCCGGCATGATTGCGATGAACAAATGCCTTGCTCAAGAGGTCGGCTCACGTGGTATCACCGTCAACTCGATTGCTCCGGGTTTTATCCGCACGGCGATGACCGATGTTTTAAGCGAAGATGTCAAAGCAAACCTTCTTGCCAAAATCCCCGAAGCACGTTTGGGCGAAGCACAAGATATTGCAAACACTGTTGCTTTTTTGGCCTCTGATGAAGCCTCTTATATTACAGGTCAGACCATCCATGTCAACGGCGGCATGGCAATGATATAACTTTTTGTTGATGACACTCATATATGAAGGAGACACTTTAATGAACTTTTCGATTTTTCTTTTGTGGGGCATCATCGGCTACTTTTTAGGCTCCATTCCTTTCGGGCTTGTTTTAACACGCTTGGCCGGCTATGGCGACATTCGCAAAATCGGTTCGGGCAATATCGGTGCGACCAATGTTTTGCGCACTGGCAATAAAACGCTTGCTTTGCTCACCGTTTTGTTGGACGCTTTCAAAGCCGGTTTTGCTGCTTATCTGGCATATCATTTAACCCCCGATAGCGAGTACTACTTTTTAGATTATGCCTCCCATGTGAACACCATTGCCTCTTTAACGGCGGGCACATGCGGTATTTTGGGGCATATGTTTCCTGTTTGGCTCAAATTTAAGGGCGGTAAGGGCATTTCATCTGCCTTGGGGTTGTTGCTTGTCACCTATTGGCAAATCGGCGTGATTGCGCTTGCTGTTTGGCTTTTCATGGCTTTTACATTTCGCTATTCATCTTTATCTGCTGTAACAGCGGCTGTTTTGGTGCCGTTCATCACTTTTTTGTTGGCTCCGCCCGTATACGTTTATTTCTATACTTTTGTTGTGGCGCTGGTGCTGTTCAAGCACCGTTCAAACATCAAACGTTTAATCAAGGGTGAAGAGAGCAAAATCACATTTAAGAAAAAAGCATAAAAATGGCGACAAACAACCTTGCAGATTATATCCGGCTCATTTTAACCGACGGTGTCGGACCTGTTTCGTTTTATAAATTTTTGAGCCAATACGGCTCAGCAACCGAGGCCTTAAAAGCGCTTTCTTTCAAAAAGGAAGTTTGTTCGCCAAATCGCGCACAAGACGAGCTGAAAAAAGCTCAAAATGCCGGCGTTGAAATCTTGAGCTTTGAGGATGAGCGTTATCCTCTATCCTTAAAAGAACTCAATGATGCTCCGCCGATTTTGTATGCGAAAGGCAATCTTGATTTGCTTTCCTATGTTGCAGGCATTTCGATTGTCGGCTCGCGCAATGCTTCGGTTCAGGGCCGCAAAATTGCCTCCCGCATTGCTTACGACTTAACAAATGCCGATGTCTTGGTTGTTTCCGGAATGGCGCGCGGAATTGACAGCGCCGCGCATAAAGGTGCCATGTATGCTAAATCCGAACAAGGCCCGACCATTGCCGTTTTAGGCACGGGCGTTGATATTTGCTACCCTAAAGAAAACGAAGAGCTGTATCATCAAATTGCTGCACAGGGGCTCCTTATTTCGGAATTTGCATTATCCGAACAAGCCAACATTTCGAACTTTCCGCGCCGCAACCGCATCGTTTCGGCTTTGAGCTTAGGCGTTTTGGTTGTTGAAGCCTCCTTAAATTCCGGTTCACTGATCACGGCACGATTAGCTTTAGAACAAGGCAAAGATGTGTTTGCCGTTCCCGATTCGCCGATTGAGAACAAATCAGCAGGCTGTAACAAACTCATCAAAGAAGGTGCGCTTTTAACAGAAAATGCGGATGATATTTTGCAAACCCTTGCTTTAACGCAAAACCGCACATTAAAAACATTTCAAAACGCAAGCTTAAAATCAAAACCTCTTGACAACAAGAAAAAAGAAGACAATATTACCGAGCAGAAAAAAAGCGATGTTAAAAACGCTGATATCCTTCAAATTATCGGCACATCGGGCATCGAAACGGATGAACTCATACGTCATTTGAAGGCAGATGCAAGCGATGTCCTCGTGCTCATCACCGAGTTGGAGCTTGAAGGTTTGGTGTCAAAAACAAACGGCAGTTTTCTTAAGCTGACAAAACAAGGATTAAAGGTATTAAAATGAAACTCGTTGTAGTCGAATCTCCGGCAAAAGCCAAAACAATCAACAAATATTTAGGCTCAGATTACAAAGTATTGGCAAGCTTCGGACACATTCGAGATCTGCCCTCGAAAGACGGCTCTGTGAACCCTGATAAAGATTTTGAGATGACATGGGAGCTGAGCTCAACGGGCAAAAAACGCTTAAATGACATCATCACCGCCTTAAAAGACGCCGACACACTCATTTTAGCATCCGACCCTGATAGAGAGGGAGAGGCCATTGCTTGGCATATTTTGGAAGAATTAACGGCTCGCAAAAAAATTCAAGGCAAAAAAATCGAACGTGTTGTTTTCCATGAAATCACAAAATCGGCCGTCACGGAGGCTATCAAAAACCCGCGTCAAATCGATAAGGATTTAGTGTCTGCCTACATGGCGCGCCGTGCGCTTGATTACCTTGTCGGTTTCACCTTGTCGCCTGTTTTGTGGCGCAAACTCCCCGGCTCCAAATCCGCAGGTCGTGTGCAGTCTGTCGCGCTCCGTCTGATTTGCGACCGTGAAACGGAAATCGAAAAATTCAAACCGGAAGAATATTGGACGGTTGATGTTGACTTGCTTGACGCTCAAAAAGCGCTTATTCCATCTCATTTGATTAACTTAGACGGCAAAAAACTTGAAAAGTTTGATTTGAATACCGAGGCAAAAGCCATGGAGGCAAAAGCCAAAATCGAAGCACAAGATTTTACCGTTTCATCCGTTGAACGCAAAAAAGCTAGTCGTTATCCGGCGCCGCCGTTTACCACTTCAACTTTGCAACAGGAAGCGGCGCGTAAGCTTCGCTTTTCAGCCAAAAAGACCATGCAAATTGCCCAAAAACTCTATGAAGACGGCTTGATTACATACATGAGAACGGATGCCGTCAATCTTTCCGTTGAAGCGATTAATGCTTGTCGCCAAGCCATTGAAAAATATTTCGGTGCGCCGTACTTGCCTAAAGAGCCTAAGATTTATAAAACCAAATCCAAAAACGCCCAAGAAGCGCACGAGGCCATTCGCCCGTCTGATGTGATGAACACTCCGAAGAAAATGGAAATCAAATTAGACGGCGATTCGCACAAGCTTTATGAGCTCATCTGGAAACGCACGGTTGCATGCCAGATGTCGCCGGCCGTTCTTGACCGCGTCACGATTGATTCCACCTCGACAGACGGCTTAATTTTGCTCCGTGCAAACGGTCAGGTTGTGGCATTCGACGGCTTTTTGAAACTCTATCAGGAAAGCAAAGACGATAATACGGAAGATGATGAAAACCGCATTTTGCCAAACGTCAATGAAGGCTCAAAACTGGAAAAAGGCGAAATCAAACCCGAACAACACATGACCACTCCGCCGCCAAGGTTTACCGAAGCAAGCTTGGTCAAAAAACTTGAAGAACTCGGCATCGGCAGACCTTCAACTTATGCGTCGATTATAGCCGTTTTGCAAGAACGCAAATACGTCAAAGTTGAAAAACTCCGTTTTATCCCTGAAGACAGAGGTCGCATTGTGACCGTCTTTTTGGAAAACTACTTCAAAAAATACGTTGAATATGACTTTACGGCGCAACTTGAAGAATTTTTGGATGATGTTTCAAACGGGCAGATGGATTGGAAGAAACTCTTAACGGGTTTCTGGGCAAAGTTCATTAAAAATATTGATTCGGTCGCCCCTTTGAAGGTTTCGGATGTCATTGAAAAAATCGACGAAGTTTTGGCGCACCATCTTTTCCCTGCAACACCGGATGGTTCCGATCCGCGCGAGTGCCCCGAATGCCATAAAGGACATTTAAGCGTCAAACTCGGCAAATTCGGCGCCTTTTTAGGTTGCTCAAATTATCCTGAATGCAAATATACAAAGCCTTTGACGGACGTCAAAGATGAAGAAGCACAGGATTTGAACGCCTCAAAAGAGCCCAAACCGGAAGATAAATTGCTCGGCACATATAAAACCTTAAATGTCTACTTAAAGAAAGGTCCATACGGCTTTTATGTCCAGTGGGGCGAAGATGCCACAGCTTTAACCGAAAAGCCGAAACGCATTGCTTTGCCACGTAGCATCAAACCCGAAGAATTAACTTTAGAGCAGGCTCAAACACTCGTATCCTTACCGAAAGACTTAGGGGACGGCATTGAGGTCAACATCGGCAAATTCGGTCCCTATATCAAGCAGGGCACAAAATCACGCTCTTTGTCAGGCACGGACACCATTTTTAACATCACAAAATCTCGTGCCGAAGAAATTTTAAAAGGCGCAAAAGCAAAAGCCGAGGCGACTGTTTTGGGCAAAAACCCCGCAACAAATGAAGATGTTGTTTTAGCCACAGGTCGCTATGGCTTATACCTTAAATGCGGCAAAACGAACTATGCTATTCCGCCAAAAGAGCGAAAGCCTGATTTGAGCTTGGACGAAGCTCTGAAAATCATCAACGCCAAAAAATAATATAATCTCCCTGTCATTCTTGATATGCACAGTGCGAGTAGAAACAAAAAAAGATGAAAATTTGAGCGTACATAAAGGTACATAAATTTTCATCTTTTCATATTTTTGCGATTAATCGCCGGCTAGATGAACTTTTTAAAACGGGATGTCGTCATCCAAATCAGCCGCCGGCGCTGCAGCAGCCGCACCTGAATCCCAACCCGAAGCAGCTGAAGCATGCGCGGGCTCTGATCCGAACGCCTCGCGCAGTGTTGTTTCATGGAAATATTTTTAGGCTAAAAATCATCTAAAGTTGAGATAAAAAACAGAGTCATTGTGTCGGCTGAAATCTTCGCAAATCTCTTCCATTTCGGATATATTCAGTTTTGAAGAAAGATCAGTAAACAGCGAAAAACCACCTGAAGCATTTAAAGTATGATCTTCATTCTGATCTGCCCAATCAGCACCTAACCAAACAATACCCAGTTCCTGAATGAGACCTAAAAAATGAGGACAAATATATTGAACACTCTTTTGAGATTGCATTCCGCTATCACCACCTAAACGAACATGCAATCCATAACTGTTTCTTCCCCATTTATTGTTATATATATCATAAGCAAACCCATTTTTCCGCGACTTAATAAAATGCTGTGGTACAAAGTTGTCAAAAGAAATATCACTTAAATTATTATCCCCCTTTTTAAGGTCATATAAATTCCATACCATCAAAGTCAAACCTTCAGACCAAGTATTTAAACGATATTTTTCCATCGCTTTATTAAAACCTGCAAATGCGCCCGCGCTTAAAACACCAACAATTGCCAAAACGCCTAACATCTCAACCATGCTTCTTCCTTTTAAATCCTCCCCCTTAGCGCCTTTGGCGCGGTTAAGAGGGGGGGAGGTACGGTGGGGGTGACTTTATTAAATCCTCTCCCTCAGCGCCTTTGGCGCGAAACAGAGGGGGGAGGTACGGTGGGGGTGGCAATATTAAATCCTCCCCCTTAGCGCCTTTGGCGCGGTTAAGAGGGGGGAGGTACG
>JAFVFH010000084.1 GCA_017475525.1 Alphaproteobacteria bacterium
GCGTATAACACCTGCAAAATCATAAATGTCTTCAAACAAAAATTTGTGTATTTGTTGTAATCCGGCGACAGTACCAGCCTTTATTGTGTCAATTATTCCTTCATCAAAAAGCCTTATAGCCTTTTCTTTGCTGATTTTTTCTTCCGTTTTATTAAGTTCAATTTGATTTGTGATGTTTAACTTATTTTTTAAAACCATTCCCAATCCTCTTATTATGTATTTTAAGTATTCTAATATTAATATAATAAGCAATTACTAAAAATTACATAACAGAATTAATTTGCTAACAAATTATAAGACATATTGTCAGCATCAGTATCTTCAATTTGGTTTAAGAGAAACTCCAACGTATATTCTAGCTGCCTATATTCATCGTAATATTTAGTCCGATAATCGCTTGAGTTTGTGCACCAATGCAAAAGTCCGCTTTTTGATGTTGGGCACTATTTAAAAGAAAGTTCGATTTTAAGCGGTTCTTTAATGAATAATATTTTTTAGACAAAAGCTTGACAATAAATGTTTTTTTGTGTATATTAGCAGAGAATCGGAGAAAATTGATGACAGAACACAAATTACCGACAGTAGATGAAATCCTTTATGCTATTAGCGAACCGCCTTTAGGTGAGGGAGAAGAAGCAAAGGTTTTTAAGGTGCATATGAACCCTGATTTTACAGTGCGTGTGAGCAAAGATATTAAAGATTACAAAGCATTGTCCAAGATGATTATTACCGAGGGTTTTACACCTCAGGAAGATATATTTGAAGGACGTAATTTTGCACAACCGATTGCTTATTTGGGGCTTGATAAATGGGATAAAATGAAAGCCGATGCAACAATTAACAGATATGCGGCAGGTTATTCGCTTGATGTTGATAAAGATAAAGAACTCTCGGCGGAAGAGGCTTTTGTGAAAGAATTTGCCTTGCAAAAAACCATTGTGAATATGCCGAATGACACTTTTTTAGAGTTAATTGATAATTTGCATTTTTTATCTTCAAAAAGACATTCAATAGATGCCGGTAATGGCGGATGGTTTGGAAATATGGGGAATATTTTATTCAAAGGTACGGATAAAAAATTCAGCATCATTGATGTGCAGCCATTTTTATATGAGCATCCGGGGATTAATATGGCGCATACCAAAGGCTTTAACACGCCACTGTTTTTAACACGAGGACTGATTATCGGCTCAAGAAAATATGCGGCGGAACATTCAAAAGATCCTTTGTTGATTGATATGAGAACCGATACGATTGATAAGGTGATTTCAGCCAGCCAAGCCGGTCATTTAAATGATATGGGCGGATATTTAACCGGCGATATGGATAAAATAGCCTACATTTGGGAAAGACAGCTTTCAATTTTAAATATTGATGAAAAGTACAGAAAAAATTTTATTCAAAGGCTTTGTGCGATTAAAGATGAAAATCCGTATTCGGTTGTGCCGAAACATATAAAAGTTATTCGCGTTTCGGGTAGGAACGGCTATTCTTAAATCAAAGGAATATTGATGAAAATATTTGTTTGTGTTTTAATATTGGTCAGCATAACGGCTCAGGCTCAAGCGCAAAGCGATTTTAAAAAAGCGGCTTTAACAAAAGATTGTGAAAGGCTTTGCGGAGAAGGCTTTTTTTATGACAGACCGGGGGCGAAGAATGGCGGACAAGAGCTTGTTTGTACGCGCTATAAGCTCAAATGCGGATATGAATGCACAATCGGATGGAATTTTGAGTATTTGCTCCAAGGGACAAATTATACTTGCCAAGATGCCATACAATTCAGCGAAGAAGATGTTTTTGAAGTTGAGCCGGAACTGATTAAGGCAAGAAGTTTATAAGACTATTCATAAATTTTGCATATTTCGCACAAAAACGGAACAGTGAGGTTTAAAACAATATCGGGATTTTGATCAAAATCGCGCAAACAACGGCTGAGTTCCAATTGAATGATGTTTGGTTTGTGGCAGGCTTTTTGCAGACGTCCGGTTAAACCAAAGCGTCCGGTGTATAGGTTGTTGACATCTGTTTTTAAATGATACTTTTCAGCGATTTTGATGATTTTTTCTAAATAAGGATAATTTTGCGGTGAGAAATCGCCAATACCAAGGCAAATGTCGCAATTGATGTTTTGTTTGAAACCGTGAATATCTAAAAAATAATGATCTTGCAAGTTGTTTTGCGATATAAAATCTGAAATAAGAGCTTTATGGGGTGTGAATTTTTGGCGGATGATGGTCGATGTGTTCGAGATTTCTCCGATGTATTGTGTAAGCGCGCCGGTATATAAATCCGACAGCTTTTCTTTTTTATTCACAAAACTGCGGGTGGCATGGGGCGCCGTTAAAATCAAATTGCTGTTTTTATTGCTGAGCAGAAAAATCTCTTTTTCCTGCATATTGCCGCGGGAAAAATTTTGCATATATAACTGATTATATGTTTTTAAAACTTCAATCATGAGCACAAGATAAAACATAAAATATTAAAAAAACACCAACTTTTTCAAGTCGGTGTTTTTTTAGCGAAGTTTGTTATTTTTCTTTCAAGTCAAGTTTGATGTGGAGCTCGCTTAACTGTTCTTCGGAAACGGTATTCGGCGCTTGCATCAACAAATCTTGCGCTTTACCGTTTAAGGGGAAGATGATAACATCACGGATAATCGGCTCATCTAAAAGGAGCATAACCGTGCGGTCAACACCGGGAGCGGCGCCGGCGTGCGGTGGTGCGCCATAATGGAAGGCGTTAATCATGCCACCGAATTTGTTATCAACGACATCGTGCCCGTAACCGGCAATTTCAAAGGCCTTATACATAATTTCCGGTTGATGGTTCCGAACGGCGCCGGAGGCTAACTCAACACCGTTGCAGACCATGTCATATTGATAGGCCAAAATATCAAGCGGATTTTTATTAAGGAGTGCGTCCATGCCGCCTTGAGGCATTGAAAACGGATTGTGCGAAAATTCAACCGCACCTGTTTCTTCGTTTTCTTCATAAAACGGAAAATCAACAATCCAGCACAGTTTGAAACAATCTTTTTCAAACAAATCAAGCTCTTCGGCAATTTTGTTGCGGACAATGCCTGAAAATTTCGTCAGTTTTTTGACGGGCCCTGCCATAAAGAAAACGGCATCACCGTCAGCGACTTTGAAAGCTTCTTTGATGTTTGATAATTTCATTTCATCAAAGAATCGGGCTAAACCCTTCGCTCCGCCTTCGGAAAAGGCAATATAAGCCATGCCGCCCATGTCATTTTCTTTGGCAAAGGCATCAAATTTATCGAAAAACGAACGCGGTTTGTCGCCGGCTTTTGGTGCAACGATGGCGCGAATTTGCTCGCCCGCCTGCACTTTTGAATCATATACGCCAAAGCCTGAATTACCAAACATGGCAGTTGCATCTTGAATGATTAAAGGGTTACGCAAATCGGGCTTGTCAGAGCCGTATTTGAGCATCGCTTCTTTGAAAGGAATACGGATAAACGGCGCCTTTGAAACTTTCCTGCCGTTTGAAAATTCTTCAAAAATGCTGCCCATCGTATGTTCCAAAACTTTGAAAACATCTTCTTGGGTCGCAAAGCTCATTTCCATATCAAGCTGATAAAATTCGCCGGGAGAACGGTCTGCACGCGGGTCTTCATCTCTGAAACACGGGGCAATTTGGAAATATCTATCAAAGCCGGAAACCATCAAAAGTTGTTTGAATTGTTGCGGGGCTTGGGGCAGGGCATAAAACTTGCCGGGGTTGATGCGGGAAGGCACCAAAAAGTCACGCGCACCTTCAGGCGAAGACGCCGTTAAAATCGGCGTTTGATATTCGGTAAAGCCTTGTTCAATCATGAGCTCACGCATACGCTTGATGACTTTTGAACGCAAAACAATGTTGTTATGGACGCGTTCGCGGCGCAAATCCAGAAAACGATATTTGAGGCGGATATCTTCAGGGGCGTCGTCCTCAAATGAAACTTGAAAGGGCAATGTGTCGGCGCGGCTATGAACAACAAGTTTTGTGACCTTGATTTCAATATCGCCTGTTTTGATATTTTTGTTGATGTTTTCGCGCATTAAGACTTCACCTTCAACGCCAATCACGCTTTCAAGCTTCAAATCTTGAATGGTGTCAAACAAATCGGAGGACGAATCGAACACGCACTGTGTGATGCCATAGTGATCCCGAAGATCAACAAAGCAAAGGTTGCCTAAATTGCGTTTGCGATGTATCCAGCCGGCAAGCAAAACTTTTTTGCCGACATCTGAACTGCGGAGTTCGCCGCAGGTGTGTGTGCGATATTCGTTCATATTTATCCTCATTTGTTTGTTTTTTTTCTTATTATTAGAGTTGTTTTGAAACAAATGCAAGAAGAAAATAAGCAGGGGTGCTTTTATTGTTTGCAAAACGTTTTGAGATTTTCAATCATATAAAGCGGAATATCATAGAGGTTATCTGTTTGTTTATAGTCGGCCTGCGAAGTGCGGACGGCATATTTCGGGAGGTATTTCTCAATATAAATTTTAAGGCTTTTGGCTTTCAGGTTTGTGCCTGATTTGACTTCAATCGGAATAATAAAGCTTTCGCATTGCAAAACAAAATCAACTTCAGCCGTGCCGCCTTCGTTGCTCCAATAGGCAATTTCTGAGTTTTTTATTGATGTCAGTTCTTGCATAACATATTGTTCTGTTATGGCGCCTTTAAATTCCGTAAAAAGAGCGTCACCCTCAATCAAAACTCGGCGGTCTAATCGGCTCATTGCCGAAAGCAACCCGACATCAAGCAAAAAGAGCTTGAAAATATTTTGTTCAATATAGCCTTTGATTGGTAAATACGGTTTTTTAAGCCGATAAATTTGATATATCAGACCGCAATCTTTCAGCCAAGAGATAGCGCCTTCGAAATCTTTTGCACGGCCCTTTTCAGTCACTTGTTTGTAAATAAATTTTTTATTTTCTTTGGCAAGTTGGACAGGAACGGCATTAAAAACCGATTCAACCTTAGGTAAAAGGTTTGCAGGGATGTGCTTTGAGAAATCCTTGGCGTATCCATGCAAAATTTGGTTTTGCAATTCCCGAACCTGCGCAAAATCTTTATTTTTAGCAAAGGTTGCAACAACTTCGGGCATTCCGCCGACAAACATATATTGTTTCACATAATCAATAAGCTTATTTTTGAAAACAGGCAAAAGGTCATGATTGTTGTCGTCAATCAGTTTTGCAAGCTGCTTTTCGCCCAAAGCATCTAAGAACTCCATAAAATTCAGCGGATAAAGGTTGAGCTCATCAATTTTGCCGACAGGAAAAGAAACGCCGGAATGCAAGGCAACACCGAGCAGGCTTCCTGCCGCAATAATGTGGTATTGTGGCAGTTCTTCATAAAAATATTTTAAGGATGTGATGGCTTGCGGGGTGGTCTGAATTTCATCAAAAATGATAAGTGTGTTTTTTGGGTCAATTTTGTGCCCAAGTTCCACCTCAAGCCCCAGCAAAAGCCTCTCGGGATCCAAATCTGTCTCAAACAGTTGTTGTATACGTGTGTTGCGCTCAAAATTAATATATAAAGTTTCTTTAAAATATTTTTTGCCAAATTCTTGCATGAGCCAAGTTTTACCGACCTGCCTTGCTCCATTGATAATTAAAGGTTTGCGGTTTTCTTTGTTTTTCCAGTCAGTGAGGCGTTCAAGCGCGAAACGTTTCATATTTTTAAGCCTTTCTTTCAGATGTTATCACACTTTTCTTGAGGAAAATTTAAGAGTATAATACACTTTTCTTTAGGAAAGTAAAGAGAAATTACACACTTTTTCGAAGGAAAATTTCAGAATAAGGCACACTTTTCTTGAGGAAAGCTTATAAAAATCCCTCAAGGATAAAATCACCTTGAGGGAGGTTTTATTTTAATGCACATGAAGTTGTTCCAAATGAATTTGTGCAACAAATATAACAACTATTACCTAAAGAAGATGTTCCTAGAAATTGGCAAGATCTTCCGCAATTCTGATTGCAACGAGTAAGATCTGTTGTCGGACCATACATTGCTGTCCCTGTATATGATTTGGGGCAGATCTCAGCAACAATAGGTGCGTCGACGCATTTATGAGCACAAACACCATGGTCAGCAACTGTCTCGCATACGCCGGATGCGCATCCGTTTGCTGCATTGCACAAACTACTGTCGGTATAATATCCTTCAGGGCATTTATACTGGTAGGGGCATATTGTACCTAAGGGTATTTGATTACCTAACGATGTCTCAACACACTCTTGCCCGCTAGGAAGATCCTCACAATTTGAATATGTTCCATTTGCGCAGGTTTCACACGTATATGCACATGTTGGATTACCATTCGATTCGCAAATTTTTGATGAACCTGAGCAAGCAGCCTTACAGAGAGGTTCTGTTTGATAATACCCTTGATTACAGGTCACTGCAGTAACCTCACAGCAATAAAGAGTTCCGTCAGGACCTGTGACTCTATAATTGGAATAATTATAAAGAGCTGTATTCTGTGATAAAGCAGAGCACCTGCCGGTCTTTTTGCCGATGTTTTTATCGCCCAAAACCGCCAAAACAGGCACCAATTCAGACCCATCGGTAGAATGTTGGCATGTATTTATGCGGCATTCACCAAGGGTTTGATGATACCCTGTTTTACACCCATTAGTTACGAAGCAACCTGTAGAAGCATTCTGAGAGCAAGAAAAGCCTGTATTAGCGGCTTCGCAGCCATCTTGAGAAGAAAATTGGCAATTGAAGAAGCATTTATAGCA
>JAFVFH010000085.1 GCA_017475525.1 Alphaproteobacteria bacterium
TAGATGAAGAAAAAATCAAACATTATGTAGAATTTCAAGGACGACAGGATTTAGGTCAGCTCCGACTGGAGCTGTAACGAAAAGGCTCTCAAAAGAGAGCCTTTTCTATAGAACCCCCAGTTTACTGGGGGATATCTATTTTCTTATTTTTTACCAGCTTTTCATCTTGTTTCCCGAGTGGTTTAACACATACAATCTGCAAAGCCAACATCAGCAAAAAGAATGCCGTTAATGATAAACCGGCGCCAAGGGCGTAAAAAACATCCGAAATCAAATAAACCAAAATAAAGAGTACAGTGTTCAAACGCATCTTTGTTTTGAAATCGAGGGTGACCCTGTTCAAAACGCAGGCAAATCCAGTGCAAAAGACATAAAACAACACAGCAACCAAAAAACAAGCAAAGTTGAAAAACGGTGCGATGAGCACAACGCCCCAAACAAGCCAGTTGATAAGCATTTTCATCACAGGTGTATAGTCTTGTTTTGGCAGATTAACGTTGCCGGTGAGAGTTTGCCTGCGAATTTCTTTGCCGTTGATTCCATATAAATATGAGCGTGTGAGATAAATACCGTTTTCCATTTGTTGCTCTTCTAGCATATCACGCGTTGTGTCCACCACAATCGAAAAAGGCTGACCGGCAAATTCATGCTTGTAGACTTTCACAGTATTTTGAGGTTCAACCAACTTGCCGTTTTCAATTTTAATCGGCAAAATTTCATCAGCAAACTGTTGCACATAAGGCACGCCTTTGGGCAAAATTTTATTGAGCGAATAGGCTGAATGAAAAGCCACAAGGGCCGCAAAAATCAGCAACAATAAAGCACCTGTCGCATTGCTGTTTTTTAAATAATTCATCATTTTTTTCATCATTAATCTCCTAAAAGTTAAAAATTGAGGTTTTATATAAAAGCACCAAGACAATCGCCGCAAACAATCCGGCGAAAACATCATCAAGCATCACTCCAAAGGCGTTTTTGATTTTTGTGTCTGCCCATTTGACCGGCCCGATTTTGACAATATCAAAAGCTCTGAACAAAGCAAAACCCAAAAGATAAACCACAAGAGTTTTAAGCGTTGCTTGCTGATATAAATTTTGAGCGACCAAAATAAAGCAGATGAGTTGTCCGGCTGTTTCATCAATCACAATTTTGCCGGGGTCCTTATTTTTTTCGCCTTTGGTTGCAAAATAAACAGCAGGCACACCGATTGCAAAAGTGATGAATGCGGCATAAACAATACCGTTAAAGCCGAAATAATAAGCCAAAACAAAAGCCAAGGGTAGGGTTGCAAGAGAGCCCATTGTTCCGGGGGCTTTTTTTGCCAAACCGGCACCGAAAAATGTTGCGATTATGAGTGAAATTTTTTTAATCATCTTATTCTTTCCGTTAAACCACGTTGTTTTGATTATAAAACATCAAAATTAAATTGCAATGACATTTTTTTTCTTTATATTAGAAAAATAACAAAAGAGGAAAATATGGTTCAAGTCATCACATTCGGTTGTCGCATCAACGCTTTTGAATCGGAGGCCATACAAGAAAAGCTCCGCGCGTATGATCATTTGATTGTTGTGAACACTTGCGCGGTCACGAGCGAGGCTGAGCGTCAGTGTCGGCAAACCATTCGCAAACTCAAAAAAGAAAACCCGACCGCCAAAATTGTGGTGACCGGCTGTTCGGCACAGGTGCATCCTGAGGTTTTTGAAAAAATGGATGAGGTTGATTTGGTTTTAGGTAATCGTGAAAAAGCCGAAATCGAGAAATATGTTGCTCAGATGGCGGAGCATGAAACGCATGTTGATAATATTATGCAGACCTCGGAGTTGGATTCTTATATGATTACGGGCTTTGAAGGGCGCCAAAAAGCATTTGTTCAAATTCAGCAGGGGTGTAATCATCGTTGCACATATTGTATTGTACCTTATGCCAGAGGCAAAAATCGCTCAAAATCGGTTGAAGATGTTGTGGCTCAAATTGTTCTTTTGGTGCAAAAAGGGCTTAAAAAGATATGTTTGACAGGTGTGGATTTGTGCTCGTATGAATACGGGCTGTCAAATGTTGTGAAAGCGATTTTCGAGAATGTTCCCGATTTGGAAGAGCTTTCTTTCGGCTCACTTGATCCGGCGGCGCTTAAAGCTGATTTTATCAATCTGGTGAAAGAATATCCGAAGATTTTGCCTCATTTCCATTTTTCCGTTCAGTCGGGCGATAACTTTGTATTAAAGCGCATGGGGCGCAGGCATACAAGAGAGGATGTGATTGATTTGTGCAAACAAATCAGATCGGTTCGCGAGGATGCCACATTCGGGGCTGATTTTATTTGCGGTTTTCCTTTAGAATCCGAAGAGGCTTTCCAAAATACATGCCGTTTGGTAGAAGAGGCAGGTATTGATAAACTCCATGTTTTTCCGTATTCCGAAAGGGAAGGGACGCCGGCTGCCAAAATGGAGCAGATTGATATGAATGTGCGCCGCAAGCGTGCCAAAATTTTAAGAGCATTGAGAGGAGAATAAAATGGTCGGTTTTTTTCAAAAATTGGGGCTCGGATTAAAGAAAACATCCGATAAAATTACCACGGGTCTTAAAGATATTGTGAGCAAGCGAAAGGTCGATTCTGCTGTTTTGGACGAGCTTGAAGAGCTTTTGATTTGTTCTGATTTGGGTGTTGGAGCAAGCGCGGATGTGATAAAGGCGTTCAGTGCTCAAAAGTTTGATAAAGAGGTGAGTGAGCAAGAAGTCAAAGAGGCTTTGGCATCTGAAATTTCAAAGCTTCTCAAGCCGATGGAAGCTGATTTTGATGTTTCAGACCATAAACCTTACGTTGTTTTAATGGTCGGCGTTAACGGTGCCGGCAAAACAACGACCATCGGCAAATTAGGCGCAAAGCTCAAAGCCGAAGGTTTTGAGGTTTCGTTTGTTGCGGGAGATACTTTTCGCGCCGCGGCGGTCGAACAGTTGGAGGCATGGGGTTTTCGATCTTCCATTCATGTGTTTAAGGGCGAATACGGATGCGATTCGGCAGGACTTTGCTATGACAGCCTAAATGCCGCCATCAAACGCGGTGATGATGTTATTTTTATTGATACGGCAGGTCGCTTGCAAAATAAAGACGGTTTGTTAGATGAGCTTAAAAAAGTTGTGCGTGTGATTAAAAAAGTTCTTCCCGACGCGCCGCATTTAACGCTTTTGAGCTTAGATGCAACAACCGGTCAAAATGCGGTTTCTCAAGTTGATGTTTTCAAAAAAATTGTTGATGTGAACGGTCTTGTTGTCACCAAGCTTGACGGCTCTTCAAAGGGAGGCATTTTAGCGGCGATTGCCAAAGAAAACCCGACTCCCGTTTATTTTGTCGGGGTTGGTGAAAAAATTGAAGATTTAGATGTTTTCAACGCCGAAGATTACGCCAAAGGTTTGCTTGGCTTGTAAATATCTTTTTAATATCAGTTTTTTGAACTGACATTTTTTTCTTGCAAATCAGATAAAAATGTGAGATAATTTTAATCGGATGTAAAAGAAATTTTATATCAAGTGTCTTAATAGGCGCGGAGCTTTAACCAGCTCATTGATCATCGGCAGTGATGGATAACACTGCAAATCGTGCTGTCCTTTTTCTTTTTAAAAGGAAGCATTTTATCCCCGACATAGGTTGGGGAGCCGATAGCGAATGTTCAGGGTTTCATCCTAAAGGCTATCGGAGTCATTTCCGATGATATGATTGGTTAACTCTCCGACCGCTCTTTTAAGGTGCGGTTTTTTTATTTGATAAATTGGAGAATGGTATGAATAAAAAAGATAAAGAAGCAGTGTATGTGCTTTTCAAAGTGCGACGCCGGCTTTGATATCCTTGGACGAGGTGACGCGAAAGCGCACCTCGAGGGATGACTTTTAAAACTGTCATGGCTCGATTCCGTCAGGAATCGTCAAGGCATCTACGAATTTTATTTCTAATTCGTAGACCCCTTGGCGCACTCGGCTTTTCAAGCCTCGGCGAGGGGTGACTTTTAAATGTTTTTTATACGGAAGCGGCGTATATGTGCTTTTCAAAGTGCGACGCCGGAGTCGAGATCCCATGACGCACGGACGCTTATAGCGCCGTGCGAGGGATGACTGAAAAGAAACTTTTTTCTCCTGTTGCGGTCGTTGTTTTGATAAACAGCGGCCGTTTTAATATAACCTTATTTTCGTCCATATAAAGAGAACATTGCCGTCGTTTTTAACACCCGGAACATAAGCGGCTTGCAAATCAATCCTTTTATAGCCGATACCAAACATCGGAAGAGGCAAGGGCACAGGAATATAGCTGTATTCATGGCGTTGGGTTAGCCCAAGGGTAAAGCCATAGCCGAAACGCAAATCATGCCAATATTTGTTTTTCAAAAAAGCATAGCCGAATATAGTCTCGCCGTATCCGTTCGAATCCTTAAAATACATGGCATATAAGCTATGCCAGTCACCATCTTCATCAAACCTTGAAAAACCTAATCCGCCGCCCCACGGGTTTTCATTATATTTTTTAATATGCTCGCGATCATAGACTAATCTGTTATGCCATGCATAAAGCGGCACATAAGCGTCATAAGAATGTTCTTCCCATGTGGCAATCACATTGGATCGAACGGTGCAATACCAGTCTCCCAGTGTTTCGCAAAGACCGGCATTCGCTTTGAAAGGCATAAAAAATAAAAAAGACAAAAAAGTCCATTGGTATGATTTTTTCATCGCTTCAACCTGTTAATGTTTTTGAGATAAGATATATTTTAAGTTTCCGTCCGCCGCAATTTTATCTATCACAGCCTTGATAAATTGGTCGATTTTTTTGCCTTCGCGATAATCAGCAGGCGCAACCATATGCGCACGCCCGTCACGATTTAAGGAGTTTGCACGCTCTTTTTGCCCTTCCTTATAAACGGCTAACGTGTGTCCACCGGCCTTGTTGAGCATCGCCATACAAGGAATATCGGTGTTTCCGTCACCGATATAAATCATATTTTCAAACGGCAACGGTTTGCACTCTTTTTGCATGTGGCGATTGACACCTTCCGTATCGGTCACATCTAAACACCCTTTATTGATTCGATACATATATTGCGTTTTGGAGGTGTAGTTCAAAATCATTGCCGGCCAAACGGCGGCGCCCGATTCGTCATACAAAAAAGTAGAGGCATAAATTTCAGTGAATTTGCCGGCAATTGAGGTACCTTCAAGCATTTCTTTGAGCCCTGAAGATATGATAAAATGCTGAAGTTTGATGCCTTTTGAACGCGCATATTTGTTGATGCGATCAAAATAAGTTTCAACACCGGGGAAAAACTTGATGTTTTTGCCGTAGCTTCTGAAATCTTCGCGCGTGATGGGTAGGTTGCGTTTGCGCGATTCGTCAATCGTGACTTTCATATAAGTCAATATCTCGTCGCCTTTTTGATTTTTGGCAAGATTGTTTGCCGTTGTCCAAAACTCTGCCGGCGTGATGCCGAGTTTTTTCACAAAACCATATTCCTGCATATTGCCGGGGGCAAGTGTGCCGTCAAAATCATAACAAATAGCCATCGGGATAAGTCTGCGCATATTTTCCTCTTAAAATAAAATCAAAATCCATACGAAAGCCGCATTGATAAAGGCAAGCAACACTGTAAGCGAGCCGATGTCTTTAGCTTTTTTTGAAAGCGGATGAATCTCGGTTGAAATGCGGTCAATCGCAACCTCAATGGCGGTGTTGACACATTCGGCAAATAAAATAAAAATCAGCGAAAAGAGCAAAAGCGCGCGCTCAAAGGGCAACACATCAACAACAAATGCAATCGGGGTCAAAACCGCACAAACAAACAAATCTTGTCTGAAAGCAGGTTCTGACTTGAAAGTTGCCTTAAAGCCGTCATACGAATAGCAAAAGGCCTTTAAGATGCGATAAAGCGCCGGAAATTTGTTTTTGATAAAATCCATAAGTTTTGCCTGACAAATAAGTTTTTTATAGCTTCAAATTAGCGATTTATAAACAAAAATCAAGATATTTTTTAAACATGCTAAATAAAATACTTGACGAGGTATTTTTTTTAATATATATGAATATCACTTTTTGTGGAAAGGTGGCAGAGCGGTTTAATTAGAGCGGTCTTGGAATCGAGCGAAGCGAAGATTAGCAAAGCTACAAACCGTCGAGAAACGATGAAGTCGTGACGGTTTTCATGTAAAGGAATTATTATAAAACACATTGTTAAAATGGAAAGGTGGCAGAGCGGTTTAATGCAGCGGTCTTGAAAACCGTCGAGGGTGCGAGCCCTCCCAGAGTTCGAATCTCTGCCTTTCCGCCAACAAAAAAACATCGACATTGTGTCGGTGTTTTTTTTAATTGACATTTTTTTTGTTGATGGTAGCATACAAATAAGTTTTAAGGTATGTGTCATTAAAATTTTTTTGCCATGAAATTAAACATCAAATTGCATGAAATGGAGGGCGATTTTGCTTCTATGCCCCGTGCTGTCTTTATTTCGGAAAGAGTAAAAAAGAAGTATTGGGGGCAAGACGAAATGCCTGAGGAAAAACCTAAAGAGGAAAGCAAATAGACTTTTCTTGGATTTTAAGAGAGCTTCAAATTGAAGATTTGGAGTTCTTTTTTTGATTGTGAATAAAAAAATTTTATTTAGTTGCTATTTTATGCATTTTAACCTAAATTGTATGCAAGTATAACAACTCTTGAGGTCTAAAATGGAACAAAAAATCGTTAAAGTCGGTAATGTATCGTTTGGAAACAAATTGCCTTTGGCTTTGATTTGCGGACCTTGCCAAATTGAAAGCCGTGAACACGCCATCATGATCGCGGGGGCAATGCGCGAAATCACAAAAAAACTCAATATGCCTTATGTTTTTAAAGCCTCCTTTGATAAAGCAAACCGCACATCAATCAATGGTGCGCGCGGTGTTGGTTTGGAAGAAGGAATGAAAACATTTGATGAAATCAAAAAGCTTTATCCTGATTTACCGATTGTCACTGATGTGCATGAAGTATGGCAATGTGCGGAAGTTGCAAAGCACGTTGATATGCTCCAAATTCCGGCATTTTTGTGCCGCCAAACGGATTTGGTTGTGGCAGCTGCTAAAACAGGCAAGGTTGTCAACATCAAAAAAGGTCAGTTTTTAGCGCCTTGGGATGTTAAAAATTTGGTGAAAAAATCGGTCGATTCTGGCAATGAAAATGTTTTATTAACCGAACGTGGCACAAGCTTTGGCTACAACACTTTGGTTGTTGATATGCGTGGTTTTCCTCAAATGGCACAAGACACGGGGTGTCCGGTGATTATGGATGCAACGCACTCTGTTCAACAGCCGGGTGGCAAAGGTGCATCAACCGGCGGACAGCGCGAGTTTGCGCCTGTTTTGGCGCGTGCCGCAGTGGCTGTCGGTGTGGCAGGTGTTTTTATGGAAACGCATGATAATCCGGATAAAGCCTTGTCAGATGGTCCGAACACGATTGCGCTTGCTGATATGGAGCGTGTTTTGACTGAATTAAAAGCTTATGATGAAATCACAAAAACGATGATCCATGATTATTAAAAAAAGCGGTGATTTTCACCGCTTTTTTTAATTGTTTGTGGTGGTTGTTGTCGTTGAGCCGTCAGGGTGATGTTTCACCGTGGTTGTTTCCTCATCGCCCGTCACACCTTCTTTGATGTCTGAGCCGACTTCTTTTGTGCCGTCCCACACATCTGAGGTCACTTTTTTCGTGCCGTCCCAAACATCGGAAGCGACTTCTTTTGTACCATCCCACACATCAGAGGTCACATTTTTTGTGCCTTCCCAAATACCGTTTTCATTTGTGTTTTGTGCCACTTGAAATTCTCCTTGCGTACGATGCTTTTTGAGATATAGCTCTTCACCGCCTAAAAATCCGGCGACAGCCAAAATGCCTAAAGTTATGTATTTTGTTGTTTTTTGCATGATATACTCCTTTCTTGTTATCATGAACAAATAAAAAGCTAATCACATCAAACAGATTTTTAAATAAAACTTTTGGCCGAATACAAAAAAAATTCAAAAAAGAAAAAAAATCAGTTGACGTCAGAAAAAAGATAGGCTAAAAGTTCTCTTACCACGGAACGTTGGTAGAGTGGTAATACAGCGGATTGCTAATCCGTCATCCCCTTAAAAGGATGCAGAGGTTCGAGTCCTCTACGTTCCGCCAATAAAAAGACACCCGAAAGGGTGTTTTTTTATTGATGGAAAAGTGAGGGCTCGAACCGAAAGGCCGAAAGGAATTCAAAGCAACTAAATGTTGCTTTGAAACCTTGAGGGTGCCAGATTTGTTAATGAGAAAACAAGTGACAACGCAGTTTTCGAATGTTACAAATCAAACCGCCCGAGCTGCGAAGCAGCGTAGTCCTCTACGTTCCGCCAATAAAAAGACACTTGGAAAGGGTGTTTTTTATGTAAGGAAAATTTTATTTGTATCTTATCTTAAATATATTTCCAGTCGGCTTTGAAGCATGATTAGCCTCATCAATGGTATAAATACGCTTTTTTATATAACAATCCTTGCTTATATCTGAAGGACTTGCATAAAATTTGCCATTCATATAATATTGATCTCCATATTTTTCATAAAATTTAATTTTTGAGCCAATATCTGCATCTTTTTGTAAATTCTTACAGCTTTCGTTTGTGTTTTCACAAAAGATTGAAGTTAAAAAGGCGGAAATATCTCCTTCATATCTTGTCAGTTGTTTTTTTGTTAAAATCGTATTGCCTGAAATTGTCAAAGATTGTAAAGAACGGCTTGAGAGATGTCCGTACATATTCGGATGTGAGAAAGTCACATTTGAAGGAAGAACAAAATCAGAAATATTTGTATTATCAAATGCTACAGCTCCTATTTCTTTCAAGGTAGTTGGCAAATTGATTGTTGTTAAAGCAACATCATAATTAAAGGCTTCATTTGATATTTTTTCCAGTCCTTCCGGCAGGACAACTTCTTTTAGTGCATACATATATTCAAAAGCAGTTGCCCCGATGGATTTGAAAGTTTTATCATTTGATTCATTTTCTAATACGACCTTGTAAATTTGAGAACTATATGTTCCCCAATCGGCTGTATTATGGCATTTTGGGGTGCAACTGTGTTCATAATCACTGATATCACCATATCCCTTTAAGGTTAAAGTATTTGTTTTTTTATCAAGAGTTGCAATACAGCTGTCATTTTCTGTTTTTGCACAATTGAATGTACATATCTCTTTGTCGTCGCATTCATTGTCTGCTAAGCATGAGAAAATAAAGCCAAAGCTTAATATTAAGGTTAGAATTTTGATTTTCATGTATTTACCTCCTGTTTTACATAAAATAAAAAAAACCGCATCTTGAAAGAGCGGTCGGAGAGTTGAGAAATCATATACCGAGAAATGACTCCGACAGCCTTTAGGAAAAACCCTGTACATACGCCGCCGGCTCCCCGACTAAAATCGGGGATAATAGTGCTACAAAAAAAATAACACTTTATGCAGTGTTATCCATCACTGCTCGGTATAAAAAAGCTTCTCACAGCTCCGCGCCTTCAAGGCACTTGATGTGAGAGCAACTTCTCACATCTGATATTTATTACACCATATTTTCATTTCAAAGTCAATAAAAAAAGCATTTTTTATATAATTTGTAAAAAAATAATCCTTATTGACAATAGCGCATGAAAAGCTTATGATACTGTTTGTTTTTTTAATCACCATAGGTAATAAAAGAAAGAAATGGATCCTTTTTATATTTATTTTTTTAAGTTTATATTTGTTTTAATTCTCGTTTTATTTAATGCTTTTTTTGTTGTTTCAGAGTTTGCGATTGTTAAAATCCGCCGCACAAAGCTTGAAGAACTTGTCGGTTTGGGCAACAAACGCGCCAAGATTGCTTTGAAAATCACCGAACATTTAGATAGTTATTTAAGTGCCATTCAGCTCGGTATTACATTGGCATCACTCGGTCTGGGTTGGATAGGTGAACCTGCCGTTGCCAAATTGTTTGAAGATTTGATGGGGGGCTTTTTTGCCGACAACCCGATTTTGTTGCACTCCATCAGTTTTGGCGTGGCGTTCGGTTTAATTACACTTTTGCACGTTGTTTTGGGCGAGCTTATTCCGAAGTCACTTGCCATTCAAAAAACCGAATCCTTTGTTTTACTGATTGCTTATCCGCTCTATGTGTTTAAACGCACGTTTTATCCGTTTATTTGGGTTTTAGATATTTTAACCATTAAGATTTTGCACTTAATGGGGGTTGAACCTGCGCGTGAAGACGATATGGCGCACTCCGAAGAAGAAATCAAACTTATTGTCAATGCTTCGCAAAAGGGCGGGGTGATTGATGATACCGAACGTGACATTATTCAAAATGCCATCAGCTTTTCAGAAATTTTTGCCCATGAGGTGATGATCCCCAGACAAGATATGCAGTGTCTTTATTTGGATGATGATTTTAATGATGTGATGAGTTTGGTCAAACGCACGAAGCATACACGCTATCCGCTTTGCAATGAAGATAAAGACAATGTGGTCGGTATGATTCATATCAGAGATTTATTAGAGCATGCTGAAGAAAAGTTAGAGAAAGGCCGCTTGAACAAAATTGCACGCCAAGTTTTGTTTGTACCTGAAAATCAATCCATTTCCGAGGTGTTGCACCTGATGATGCGCAAACATACGCATCTTGCTATTGTGGTTGATGAATATGGCGGCACAGCGGGAATGCTCTCAATGGAAGATATTTTAGAAGAGCTTGTCGGAGATATCATGGATGAACATGATGACAATGAAGTTGCTGAAATCCGCAAATTGAGCGATAAGGTTTGTGAATTTGATGGTAAAGTTTTGGTCGATGATGCTTATGAGTGTATGTGCTTACCCGAATGCGAAAGAGAAGAAAGCACCATCGGTGGCTATGTGTTCACTCTTTTAGGCCGTGCACCGAAAATCGGCGACAAAGTTGAAGATGAATATTGTCATTATGAAGTGATTTCAGCCGGCAGAATGCGCGTTAAACGCGTGAAAGTGACCTTAAAAGAAAAGTCGCAAAAAGAGGAAGAATGATGCTCTTCATCAGAGAACCTTCAGCCGACTTATTTAAGGAAGCCAAACAAGGTTTGCTTGAAGTGTTGACAAATCCGTCGCCGTTTGACATCAGTGCAGCTAAAAAAGGGGCAGAATTTGCTTTGCAAAATTTTGACGGCTATATAGCTTATTTGGAGAAAAACAAATCAGAGTTGCAACCTCAAGGACGTGTTCCTTCGACAGTGTTATGGCTTTATGATGATGAACAGTTTGTTGGTGTTTTTGATGTTCGGCATACTTTGAATGAATTTTTGCGCCAAAGGGGAGGGCACATTGCTTATGAGATTATTCCTTCCAAACGTGGTCAAAACTACACCCTAAAAGGCTTAAAGCTTGTTTTGAATTGGTGCAAACAAAACTTAAATCTTGATGAGGTTTTGCTCTTTTGCGATGAAAGGAACATTGCCTCGCATAAAGTTTTAGAAAAAGCCCTGGCAGCCTTTGGCGGTAGACGTTTATCGCCACATGAAACAGACGGCAACATCGAATGTGGCTATTGGCTTAAAACAAAAAAATAAATCAAAATTTATTTTCCTTTGACCATTCTGTCGGTGCTGATATAGGCTTTCTTTTTTCTTTACTTTTTCTTTTTTTTATGTCATAATTAAAAGCGTAATCGAAATGGTTGCAGTGTTTAACTAACACATCTGAAAGATAGGCTCCTTTTAGGAGGAGTTTTCGAGATAAGCGTATTTGCACGACGAATAAGAGAATCTGTCTTTCAGCAGTTAGTTAGCTCCTCCATTTTGAGATTTTTCAAGATGGTTTTTTTGATATTGATGATTGAAAAAGGAGTTTAAGAAATGAAGAGCGAAAATTTTATAGGCATCATCTCGGTTGTTTTCCTCGCAACAGGTCAATCAATGGCAGCACCTTCTTATGATTATGATGAAGAAAACAAAGTTTTGACAATTTCCGGCACAGGTTCGGCTTCAAACGGCGGATATACTTCAGCGACTTCCGTTTTGATTGAAGACGGGATTACTTCACTAAATCAAAATGCCTTTAGAGGAACGGCACTTGAAAATGTGACATTTGCCAAAGACAGTGCCTTGACTTCAATCGGACAATATGCCTTTCTGGGGACAAACATCACAAGTATTGATATTCCGGATACCGTCACATCAATTGGCGGTGCAGCGTTTCATAGTTCTAAATTAAAGAGTTTAACAATTCCAGATTCGGTGACATCAGGAAATTTAGGATGCGAGGGTTGTTCTCAATTAACCGAAGTGACCATCGGCAAAGGCGTGACATCGCTCCAAGACCGTGCTTTTAAGGGAACGGCGCTTGAAAATGTGACATTTGCCAAAGATGGTGCTTTGACTTCCATCGGACAATATGCCTTTCAGGGGACAAACATCACAAGTATTGATATTCCCGATACCGTCACATCAATTGGCGGTGCAGCGTTTCATAGTTGTTCAAAGCTGACATCACTTTATATCCCTGACGGAGCAACAATTGGAGGAAATGCATTTGCTGGTGTCAAAATAAGCGATTTGAGCATCAGTGCGACGCAACTTGAAAATTATCTCAAAGCCGGCGGCGGATTTTTGGATAACCCCGATTTGGTTAAAATTAAATGCACGAGCGGTAATTGTAAAGAAATTTTAGAAACATACGGCAACGGGAAATACGCGGCTTATGGCGCCAGAGTGCGTTACGGGTCTGTCAAAAACGGAGATGGTAGCACAACATATTTTGATGATGATGGCAATATCGCTTATTATAAAGGCAAACGTATCTACACCATTGAAGAAGCAAATGCCGTTACAAAACCTCAAGGAAATATTTTCAAACTCCGGTATAAATAAAGCATTGCTTTGCGATTTGTGCTTTGGATGGAGCGCAACATTGCACAAGCAATGCTTATTCATCTTCGGCTCCTCGGGGCTGCTCGACATTGCCGGCATACCCGAGAATGACAGGAAAGGGGATTGCCTCTCTATTTTATTTATACCTCAGCCTAAACGTATTGCCTGTTTTCTTTGAAAGCTTTTCAGCTTCGTCGATGGTATAGATGCGTTTTTTGATATAATTGCCTGAGGTAATATCTTTGAGGCTTTCATACCAATGGTTGTTATAGAAAATTTCATTTCCATCCTTTATATAAATTGATATATTCGGTTTGTTGCTCAGAGGGCGTGATGGTGGCGGCCAACCGCCAGTATATCCTTCAGGTGTATAATATTCAAGTGCATTTTCAAGATAAGCGCTACAATCCGACTGCTTTTCGGATGAACAAATTAAATTTCGTACATATGAATTAGCTAAAGCAAGTTTCGAAAAATAGGCTTCTTCCGCCATGAGTGAATCCGGAATGATAAGTGTTGTTACAGATGTACCTGAAAACACACCCTCACCTAAATAAGTAATCGATGAAGGTAGAGAAATATTATTTAGTCCCCAATCACCTTCAAAGGGAAAAGCGCCTATTGTTGTGACCGAATCGGATATATCAACTTTTGTTAAATTTGGTGACACTACAAATGCAAGAGATGATATTGATGATATGCCTGAAATACTGACTTCGGTAATATCATGTCCCCATGGAGCATCATAATATTCATGATAGCCCATTTCGCCGGTACCGGTAATTGTCAATTTTCCGTTTTCATCTAAAGTCCATTTGCAATTGTCAGCGTAAACATAAGGGTCATCATCAGTCCCCGAACCGGACCTCGGCCCGCAGGTGCCTGACGTTTCAGCAAAGGCATTAAAACTTATCAAAAGGCTTAAAATAAGTACTGTTCTTTTCATATTTTTCTCCATTTTTTCATAAAAAAAATCCGTCTTAAATAACTCAAAACGGAGGAGTTGTAAGAACTGTGATAACTCAGTCAGACTTATTCGAGCAATGCCTTATATCGCCTACTCCACCAAACGAGGAGCTTTGTTATCATATGTGTCTTACAAACACCGCAACCATTTTGGTTACATTTGTTATTTTGCCATAGCTTATCGTAAAAGTCAAACAAAAAAAGCCGCTAATGTTCTTTTCCTGTCATACTCGGATGCGTCGCTTTAGCGATCTGTTGCGAGTATCTATAAAAAAGCCGCCCTTAAAAATGACGGCCATTTAGGAGGATGAAGAAAACTTCTATATTGATTTTGCTGTCAATAGTGCTTATTGCATTTGGTAACCATAAGAATTGGCGACTGTTTCATTGCCATCGGAGAAATATTTTTCATTTGTGATACCGCCGTTTTGATCATAAAGATTCCAGCGCCCGTCAATTTTACCGTCTTTGTAATAGGCTTCTTCTTCCAAAAGCCCGTTTTTATAATACGAAACAACTAATCCATCGAGCTTTCCATCTTTGTAGTAGCTTTCTTCTTTAAGTTGACCGTTGTCATAATATTCTTTTCTCAAACCGTTGGCTTTTCCGTTTTTAAAATAAGCCATCATTTTCAAGTGTCCGTTGGAATATTCTTCTTTGATAATGCCTGTATAGGGTTCAAACTTGTGGGTTGTGCAAATTGTGATGCCGTGTTCTTTATTGCAATAAAGGTGCTTTATCGTTGTGATTGTCACATCAGCTTCTACGGTCAATGCAAAAGCATTGCCGCAATATAAGAGGGTTGTTAAACACATTAATAATCTTCTCATATCAACCTCACATGGCTAGTTTATCTTAAAAAAAGTTGTTTGTCCAGTTAATTTCGTTTGATAATTCCTTCAATCAACACTTCGCCCTCAATCGGTTTTAACAAAGGCTTGTTTTTTTTGCTTTCTTCTTGATTTTGCGTTTGTTTTTGCATTTGTGTTTTACTTCCTTTAAGCGATATGGTTCCGCTCGGCAATGTTCTGGAAGCGTAATCATCAGCGGGTTCAACTAAAAGAGGTACAGCCGGCAAAACTACAACCTCTTGTTCTTGTACCTTTTGTTCGGTTTGAGGAATTTCTTGGACTAAAGGTGCTTCTTGGTGTTTGATTTCTTCAGGTTCCGCTTGAAGAACTTCAGGTGTTTCTTGAACATTTTCTTCCTGTGGTTTAAACTTTATCGGTCCGGCTTGATTGCTTTCGGATGTTTGTTCCACTGTTTCGATTGTATTTTCCGATTTCAAAACTGTTTCATCTTCTTGTTTGTCAACAACCGTTTTTTGAATCGGGGCAGTTTCAGCCTCTTCTTTTACATCAGCTGAATCCTCTGTTGTTACTTTTTCCACACCTACTTCTGTTTTCGTATCCTGCTCAGTCGGAGTCGCTGCAACCTCCTCTTTCACCTCTTCCGTAGCCTTTTCTTCAGCGATTTCCTCCTGTTCCGGTTCCTCTTCTATTTCCGGTTCTGGTTCCGGCGGTGCCACTAATGAACCA
>JAFVFH010000086.1 GCA_017475525.1 Alphaproteobacteria bacterium
CGGTGTTTTTTTATTTGACAACATCTCCCTTTTATGGTTAAATAAATATGTGACCAAAATGGTTGCGGTGTTTAACATACATCTAATCTACCAGAACTCCTTTTTGAGGAGTTGGCGATATAAGCATATTGACGAATAAGCCTAGCTGTTGGTAGAACAGTTCTGTTAGCTCCTCCATTTTGAGATTTTCAAGATGGATTTTTTATGTTTTCGATTGAAAAAGGAGTTTAAGAAATGAAGAATAAATATTTTATAAGCATCATCTCGGTTGTTTTACTGGCAGCAGGTCAATCAATGGCGGCGCCTTCTTATAATTATGATGAAGAAAACAAAGTTTTGACAATTTCCGGTACAGGATCGGCAGGAAACGGCGGATATACTTCAGCGACTTCCGTTGTGATTGAAGACGGTGTAACATCTTTGCAGGGACAAGCTTTCAGGGGAACAGCACTTGAAAATGTGACATTTGCCAAAGATGGTACTTTGACTTCCATAGGAGAAAGGGCTTTTGAGAGTACAAAAATCACAAGTATTGATATCCCCGATACAGTTACAAGTATCGGTATAAATGCATTTCAATATTCAAAATTAACGAGTTTGACAATTCCAGATTCGGTCACATCGGGAAATATTGGTTGCAACTCTTGTTCTCAATTAACCGAAGTGACCATCGGCAAAGGTGTAACATCTTTGCAGGGACAAGCTTTCAAGGGAACAGCACTTGAAAATGTGACATTTGCCAAAGATGGTACTTTGACTTCCATAGGAGAAAGGGCTTTTGAGGGTACAAACATTACAAGTATTGATATTCCGAATACAGTTACAAGTATCGGTTGGGATGCATTTAAATATTGTTCAAAGCTGACATCACTTAATATCCCTGACGGGGCAACAATCGGCGGCGGTGCATTTAACGGCGTCAAACTCGGCAATTTGACCATCAGCGCGGCACAACTTGAAAATTATCTCAAAGCCGGCGGCGGGTTTTTGGCTAATCCTGATTTGGTTAAAATTAAATGCACTAGCGGTAATTGTAAAGAAATTTTAGAAACATACGGCAACGGGAAATACGCGGCTTATGGTGCCGGAGTGCGTTACGGGTCTGTCAAAAATGCAGATGGCAGCACAACATATTTTGACGATGATGGCAATGTCGCTTATTATACCGGCAAACGTATCTACACCATTGAAGAAGCAAATGCTGTCACAAAACCCGCCGGCAATACCTTCAAACTCCGCTATAAATAGCAAGCAAAAGCCCCTTTGATTTTTCTTATCAAAGGGGCGTGTCAGTGTTTCCCTTATGCCTTTTCAAAGCGCTTTGCAAGCTCTGAAACAAACGCTTGCAATTCCTTGCTCATTGATGTGCTGACGGTCGGCCGCCGGATGATTTCGTTGATAATCACCTTGTTTGGCAACACCTCGGGCGTCACATCTTTTCGCGTGTCGTAGCCGGTTCCTTTTTTGTGGGCATAAAAGTTTACCTTGTCGCCTTCCTGCTCAAAGGAGTAGTAGACATTTTTTTCAAGTGCAATAAATTTTCTCATAATAGTTTGGTGTTATAATGATGAAATATAATCAAAATTCTGTTTTTTTTCATATCATAAATAAATCTGTTTGACAATTCCTTTTTTTTTATGTTATTTTATAGACAAATTAATTTTATATGAGGTTCACCATGCTTGGACGTTATACCTACACTTTAAGCACCCTCACCCCAGGTGAAGAAATTGCGCTTGTCGGCAGGTTGCATTATTTTGCCCTGATTATTCCTCTTTGTTTAACAGGGTTGACTTTTTCTCTGTTTTTGGTTGCGATTGCCTTCACTTTCCAACTCAAAAACGGCAACATACTCGATCATATAGAGATTTTTGGTTTATGGCTTTTAGTTTTGGCGCTTTTTGGCTGCACATTGGTTGCGTGGCTTAGACGTAATTTGATTGAAATGGTCTGCACGAACAAACGCGTTGTCAAACGCACCGGTATCATCAATGTCAAAACAGAAGAACTTAACCGTGAGCGAATCGAATCGGTCGAATTACGCCAAAGTATTTTCGGTCGTTTATTTAACTATGGTGATATTTTGTTTTCCGGCACAGGAACATCAAAACTCGTTTTTAAGTTTATTAATCAGCCGAAACTGATGAAACGTATCATTGACGCCGTTGTGACCTCTCCGAATGAACAACCAAATGCACATTAAAAAAACACCGCCTTTGAGGCGGTATTTTTTTATTTAATCAAATTTCCCGTGTTTTCTTTTTTGATTTGCAAAATATCTGCTCCGTTGATTTGATATTCAATAAAATCATACGGAAAGTCCACATTATTCCCATGTAGATAATAAATTCTCTCTTGTTCATTCGGATTATCAAGCTTAAAACCTATGTCTTCCAAGATGAGTTTTCCGAGTTCATAATGCGGTATAATTTGTGGCAAAACCTCAATCCGATTTCTTTTAACAAATACAGGAACATGGGCTTGTTCCAAGGTGAGGTTATTATGTCCCCACATACCATTGTAATCAAAAAGCTGTCCGTGATCTGCCGTAATGAAAATACTCTCATTTGTACCCTGAGCTAATTTTTCAAATGTGCGCACCATCTCAGCAATCACCATATCCGTATATAACAACGCGTTGTCATAAGTGTTTACTTCGTATTCCAATCTGTCTTTACTCGATGCTGCCGGCGTCCATTTTTCAAACTCGGCTTCCCTGCCCTGATATCTGTTTTCATAAGGCGAATGCGGTGAACGCATATGAAGTACAACAAAATTCTTTTTTCCTTTCAGCCCTTTTTCTTGTAAAAGTTCGATTAATCCTTCATCTTTATATTTTGCAAAATAAATCGGGTTCATATCATTTGTCATGAGTTCATCAATGGCCGCTGTTTTCATCCCCATTGTCAAACGCGATTCCTGATTCGAGAGATAATATGTGTGAAATCCTTTGGCTTTTGCGGCGGAAAACAAATCCGCGACATGCGTTTTCAGCACTTCAGCATTTGCCGGCTCGCGCATCAAATTGAAAAACAAGAGTGTTGAAGTTGCCGTTGCAATACCACCCGACATTCCGAATGCTTTTTGCCAACCTTGTTCATTAATGATTTGGCTCATTCGCGGAAAAGTCTGGCGCTCATAACCATACATCGGCAAATGCCCTGCATATAAACTCTCACCCCAAATCAGCAAAATGTTTTGTACATCAGATTTTACCTCTTTCAAGGAATATGTCTCATACTCTACCGAAACATTTGTGTATCCCTTTGGCCAATATTGAAATGTAAAATACGAAAACGTACTGATAGAATTTTTCAAACTCGGACGTGTTAATGCGGGCTGAAAATACCAAACATCTTTTGTTTGAGTATATGCACGATAAGGTTTATGCGCCGCCAAATAGAAGAGCACAATCCAAATAAGCGGCAATTTAACCGGTTTTGTTTTCAAAAACGTATAAATCAAAACACCAAAGCAAACAAACAATGTCGGCATCACAAACCATGTCTCTTTCAAATAAGACACATCAAAAATATCGCGTGTTTCTCTAAATATGTTCATAATATTCGCCGGATCAATCGGGTTTCCGAAATAAGCCATAAAGTTAAGTTGTATGGCCTGCATCACAAATATCAGCGAAGCAAAAAAGAAAAAAACAATTTTATTCGTCAGCGAGAGCAATATGCCAAAGAGTACAACCCCGAAGAAAAACAACATTTCAATTTTTATCGGCAATCCGCAAGCATACTTCATCACCAAATCAGGTGCGAAACAGGCTACGATAAAAGAAAAAGCAATAATAAGATTATGTGATATTTTTTTGTTTTTTATATCCGGTTTTAAAAAGTTCTTCATATTTTTAGTCCGAGTTCAATTTAAAAAGCACCCGCTTTGTGCAGGTGCTTTGGTTTCTTTGTCCTTATTTCGCTTTTTGTCTTAAATCCTCAATCAAATCATCCACACCGTTTGGAGCTTTTTTGATATAGGCAGTATATTCGTTTCGCGCCGTAATGGCAAGCGACACGTTTTCGATGATGATATCAACGATTTTTAAGGGTTTTCCGTCTTTGACGCGCCAAACAACTTTTGCCGGTGCTCCCTCTTTCATTTTAACCGATGTATTTACAAAAATTTGCCCCTCAGAAGTCGAAGGCGTTGTGCCGTCAAATTCAAATTTTTTGCCCTTAAATTCATCAAAACGTTTTGACCAAGTTTTGACATTAAATTCACGATATACGCTTATAAAAGCTTCTCTTTGTTTGGCTGTTGCCGTTTTCCAATAGCGGCCTAAAACAAATTTACCGATATAATCCAAATCAAGATATTCATTGAAAAGTTTTTCAAAACGAGCATCTTTCTCTTTTATCGACACATTAGAATTGATAATTTCTTCAATACCTTGCGTTGTCACTTGTTTTATAAAGTTTTCTGCCTCTGCGCTATCTAAAGCTTTAGCCTGAGAAGCGATAACAAAGCTCAAACCCAAAATCAAAGTTATTATTTTTTTCATGTTCGTTCTCCGATAAAAAAGTTAGTCCTCATCATTTTCAAAATCAAAATCATAGCTTGCAGCAACTTCGCCTTGCTCATTTTGCGTTGCACATAAACTTTCAAATTTCCGACGATTTTGTAAAAATGCCGACTTAACCGTTGCATAAAAATCAACAGAGCTTGCCTCTAAGCCATCAAGCATCTCAAGATTTTCCGCACGTTTATTGATATGTTCCAGACCTGTTGCAACAAAAGATAAAGCGACACCCCAGTCTTCATCCTCGTTATCCAAAAGTGCCCAATACATCGGATCTGCGATTGAATCTACACTCCAGCCGACGAGATAACGCGGGGTTGATGGCCCGATAATCGGCATTACAAAGAAAGGTCCGTCCGGTGTGCAATACATTGCCATTGTCGCGTCAAAAGAGTTCTTTTTCTTTTCTATTCCCCAACCTGCAGCCACATCAAACGTTCCTAAAAGACCAAGCGTCGAGTTAATCGCAAATCTGGCAACAGCCTTACCGCTGTTCTTAACCTTCCCTTGCAATAAATCATTGATGGCATAAGCCGGTTCTTCCAAGTTATTAAAAAACGAAGTTACTCTGTTTCTGATACCTTGTGTCGTCACAGCTTTATAACCTTTAGCTATAGGCTTTAAGACTAATTTATCCGCCTGATAGTTAAAGTTAAACATTGCACGGTTATAAACCTCCAGCTTCGTTTCTTCGTCGCTTACTTTCATTTTTGTGCCGTCCGGATTGGTCATGCAAGCAGTGAGCGCAAGTAAGAAAGGCACCATCAACAGAATTTTTTTCATTTGTTTTCCAATCTTTTTTGTTGTTTTGCTCGTAATATAACTTTAAAATTTTCTGCAATCAAGAAAAATTCTTACTTTATAAAGCAAGAAATCGAGCAAAAGTTCACTTATGCTTATCGTAAATAAAAAAACTCTGTTTTTCTAAAGCAAAAAACAAGACCGTTATTGCAATTTAATTATTTTTTCAGCTAACTCAACATTATTTGTGGCTTTGAAACCTGAGTTTGTCATTGCCTTAATATATTTGTTTCTGTTTTGATAAACCTTGTTAATCGTATCTATAAAAACTTGTGAATAAATCAAATCTTCATCAGCAATGACTTCTGCGTATCCGTTGTTTTTAAAAGATTTTGCATTCAGACTTTGCTCTCCCCTGCTTGAGCCTACCGGAAGCGGCACCAAAACCATCGGTTTTTTCTGGCTTAAAAGCTCAAAAATAGCATTTGAACCGGCACGCGAAATCACAACATCGGCCGCTTTCATAAAATCTTTCAATTCTTCGTCGACGTATTCAAATTGTTTATAGCCTTTTAATTTAATCTCCGAATCTTTCTGCCCCTTTCCGCAAAGATGGATAACCTGATAGTTTTTCAAAAGTGCACTTAAATCTTTTCTGACCGCATCATTTAAGCTTTTAGCCCCTAAGCTCCCGCCCATAAACATCAGTACAGGCTTATCTGCCTTAAACTTTAGAATAGATAGAGCTCTGTTTTTATCGCCATTTTCAAACCTGTTTGACATCACAGGCCCGATATGCTCAACTTTTTCTTTATTTTTGACATATTTGATAGTGTCATCAAATGTGGTAAAAAATTTGCTCACAAAAGGAAGAGACATTTTGTTTGCAAGACCTGGCGTCACATCAGATTCATGCATTGCAACCGGCACTCCGCACACAAAGCCCGCCAAAACCACAGGAAACGACACAAAACCGCCTTTTGAAAAAATAATATTCGGTTTTTCTTTGAGCACAATGCTTACAGCCTGAACAATCCCGACAGGAATTTTGAGGGCATCAATAAAATTCTGCAACGAAAAATATCTGCGGAGCTTGCCTGTTTGAATGGCTTTATATTGAACTTTATCAAATTTTTTGACAAGCTCTTTTTCTATGCCGTTATATGAGCCGACATAGGTTACCTTCCAACCTTTTTCCAAAAACAACGGAATTAACGCCAAATTCAAGGTCACATGCCCTGCACTGCCACCACCTGTAAAAATAATCTTATTCATCGTTTGCTCTCCTTTCTGTTAATTGAGGAATATCCGAATCATCATATTCCAAATCTATATTTTTGCTCACCCTTGCCCCTTTTTCTTTTAATCTGGAAGCCAAAGAAAGTGCGTTTCCCTTTCCTTGAGCAAGCTTGTTCATCGCCAAATCATAATTCTTTTTTGCCACATCTATTGCCTTTTCAATATGGCTCATATCTTCCACAAAATTTGCTAATTTATCGTAAAGATGTCCCCCGATTTCGGCAATCTCAGCCACGTTTTTGTTACGCTTTTCTATTTGCCATAAATTCTCGATTGTCCTCAAAAGCGGCAAAAGCGAAGACGGGGTGGTAATGGCAATATTCTTTTTCATGGCATAATCATAAAGCGTTAAATCTTCTTGAGCGGCCTCAACATAAGCACTTTCAATCGGAATAAATATCATCACATAGTCAAGGGTTTGATCTTTTAAGAGCTTTTGATATTCTTTGGAAGATAACTCATCAATATGTTTTTTAATATTTGAGATGTGCTTTTTCAAGTATTCTCTTGCCAAAGTTTTATCATCTTCATTCACATAAGCCACATAATCGTTTAAGGAAACCTTACTGTCAATAATCACTTGCCTGTCATTCGGCAATTTGATAATCACATCAGGACGCAACATTTCGTTTTGTTCATTGCGAAAGGTTTCTTGCTCAAAATAGTTAATTCCTTTCTCCAATCCAGAGATTTCAAGCACACGCTCAAGTTGAAACTCTCCCCAATTGCCCTGAATTTTTTTATTTCCTTTTAAGGCATTACTCAAATGAAGTGCTTCTTTACTAAGTGTTTGATTAAGCGAAAATAAATTTTTGATTTGTTCATCAAATTTCACATTATCATCGTGCGATTCTTCGATTTTTTTCTTAAATTCGACAAGTTGATCTTGAAACGGCTTGAGCAGAAGTCCGAGTGTGTTTTTTTGATTTTCGCCGAATGTTTGGTTTTGCGCTTTGATAATCTCATTTGAAATGTCTTTGAATTTTAAGCTCATTTCTTCCTTGCTTTTTTCCAAAAACGCAAGTTTATCCGACATATATTTTTCTTGCAAAACCAAATCTGATTTTAACCGCTCGTTTTCTTTTAATAAATTCAAACGTTCTGTTTCAAGCTTGCTTAAAGCTGCCTTATTTTGCTCTGCTTCATCTTCTTTTAATTTTCGCCATGTTTCATTTTCTATGGCATTTAATTGCATTTGCTTCAGCCGCTTATTTTTCTTCAGATTAAGGATAAGAAACATCATCCACAAAATGAAGAAAACCAAACAACATATTGAAATTAAAATAAAAATATTTTCTTTATAGATTAAAATCGTTTTGAACATAATTCTCTCCGTTTTTGTTATGTTACATAAGCCGTTAAAGCTTTTCAAGCGCAAAAAAAAACTGAACACAACAAAAAACAAAGCTTGATTTTGCGTTTATTTTGAACAATAATTCGCCTTATGATAGAAATTGCTTTTGATGAACATTCGGATAATTCTTTTAAGGGGCAAACGTACCCGTTGCTTGATGTGCCCGATTTAGACGGAGAACCCTTTTCTTCTTATCTTTCTTTTGCCGACAGTGTGTTCAAAAAATATACATCTGAGCTTTATCTCATTGTTTTAGCTGATTGTTCCCGTTTTGACACAAATAAACTGGCATTTGCTTTTTTTATCCAATCCTGTCTTCATCCGAATAATGCCTTAGAATGTGTTGTTTTCAAAACATCTGACACAAAGCTTGCTTTTGAAAGTTACAAGCCCTATATTGCCGCCTCTATCGGCATCAAATATGCTTTACGCATCGCAAAAGAAAATGTTTTTGAAATATATAAAGAGCTCAAATGCTTGAACTATCTCAATTTTACCATCAAAGAGAGTTTTTTAAACCATACTCTCGTCTTTACGCCAAACAATGTTACAACGCAAAATATAGAAACACACTCGGTTTTCGAGGCCGTTGTTTTTGTTTCTCTGCTTAAAATTTTGTCTTTGGCTGAAATTGATATGCCTTTTAGCTTAACTGTTTTCACATCAACCGAACCTGAAAAAATCGATTCGAAGCTTCTTTTGAAAAATCTTTTGGAAAAGACATCTCACTTTATTGATTTATAAAAAAGCCCCCTGCTGAAAGCAGAGAGCGGTGCGTTAGTTTTTTTCCTCTAGATTGTGGCAAAGAACTGTGCCAGCTCGCGATACGTATAGGTCTCGGGCAAGTGCCAAAGACGGCCGTCTTTATTGAGCAGATGTTTGCCGGTTGCACCCTCAAAGAGTTCAACCATATCTTCCACAAACGGAAAGAACAGGGTATTGTCATAGATATTGGCTTTTTCAAGCCTTTCTTTTTTCACCCCCGACATCTGGGAAAGAGCGTCCATGATGTCTTCTTCCGTGAGCTGACCTGTCACATCCGCGACCCATTGTTCGACGGACGGATTGTAGAAGATGCACTTGTGAGCAACAAGCCCAAAGCGCTTGCGAAGCGTTGCCTCAATTTCTTCCCTGAAAGCAGGTTCCAGCTCCGTTAAGGCCTTACATTCAGCAACAAAGCGCAGATATTCTTCTTCCTGCCATGTTTTTTTTGCCTCGGCAATCAGCGGTTCATTCAGGGCTAACTTGTAGCCGATGTACTTTACAATCAATGAATTTTTCATAACAATTGGTATTAATAATTAGTGGATATATTTATAAATCAATGAGAGGGATAATATCACTTATTTTTTTTAAATCAATACCTTTTTGTCAATTTTTTTACAATTTATTCTTTTCTTTTTTTCTTGCAAATATATTAAAAATATGTGATAATTAAAATCGTAACCAAAATGGTTGCGGTGTCAGTAAGACATTTCACAGATAGAAAACTCCTTTCAAGGGAGTAGATGAACTAAGGACAATTGTCACGAATAAATCTGACTGTATCTGTGCAGTTTTACGGCTCCCACTTTAGATATTTTCTGAAGTGATTTTTTTTAATGACACTAAAAGCGAAAACAGGAGAAAAAATATGAAAAAAATGATTTTGATTTTAGGATTGATTTTAAGCTTTAATGCAAACGCACAGACTTCCGGCACATGCGGAACAAATTGTCATTGGCACTTTGATACAAATTCCGGTAAATTAAACATCACAGGCGGCACTGACGGAAGTGTCGGAATAATGGATGATTTTGATTTTTCTGACGAAATCACAACACAACCTTGGGAACAATATCGACTTCAAATTTCGTCTGTCGACATATCAGGTGTTGAAAATGTCGGGAGAGGTGCTTTTGTATTTGCATATAATTTAGAAAATGTGACTTTTGATTCTTCGGTTAAAAATATCGAAAATGCTGCATTTAATACAACCAACATCAAATCAATCACATTGCCTGATGGACTTGAATCAATCGGAGGCTGGGTTTTTGAAAATGTCCCGCTTGAAAATATTATTTTGCCGGATACACTCCAAAATATCGGATTATATTCGATTACAAGAGTTTTATCTAGACTTAAAAAAATACAAATCGTTTGCAAAGGTGAAAATTGCGATCAGGTTCGAGAAGTATTTGATAATTACAAATATTACGATTTTAGTGAGGAAACTTCCAAAACAACAAAAGTTTTGTTTGATAATTTCAGAAAAGCCAATGAAAAAGAGTGCAATAGCGAAGGTTATTACTTCAACGGGCAAACCTGTCTGAGCAAAAAAAACGGTGTAACGTGTATCGGCAATTATATGCAAAACAATGGTTTTTGTAATCGGCGCATCTATACGATTAATGAAGCAGAAAAAGTCAGCAAGAAAAATGGCAATATATTCCGGCTACGCTACAAATAGCCTTTAATCATCACCAATTCTTAAAGCTTCAATAAAGGCTGATTGTGGCACTTCAACCTTGCCGAACTGACGCATACGTTGTTTGCCCTTCTTTTGCTTGTCAAGGAGCTTGCGCTTACGCGTCACATCGCCGCCATAACATTTTGCCGTCACATCTTTTCGAAGTGCGGAAATTGTTTCACGCGCAACAATGCGTCCGCCGATGGCCGCCTGTATCGGAATTTTGAACAAATGTCTCGGAATCAAGTCTTTCAAACGTTCGCAGATTTGGCGCCCCCTTGCCTCTGCCTCACTTCTGTGTGTTAAAAACGCCAAGGCGTCAACAGGTTCTTCATTGATTAAAATCTGCACCTTGACCAAATCAGATTCCTGATAGCCCGTGAGTTCATAATCAAAGCTTGCATAACCGCTTGTGATGGATTTCAAGCGATCATAAAAATCGAAAACGATTTCATTTAACGGAATATTATAAACCACCATCGCACGGCTTCCGACATAAGTCAGCTCGACTTGTTCACCTCTGCGCTCGGTGCAAAGCTTTAACACAGCGCCCAAATAATTGTCAGGCACCAAGATTGTTGCCTTTACCATCGGTTCTTCAATAGAGCGAACGATCGACAAATCAGGCATATCGGCAGGATTATGGAGCATCATATCCGTGCCGTCCGAAAGATGGATTTTGTAGGCCACAGACGGTGCTGTCGTGATGATATCCAAATCAAATTCGCGTCCGATTCGCTCTTCAATGATTTCCATATGAAGAAGCCCCAAAAAGCCGCATCTGAATCCCAAACCCAAAGCCTCTGAATTTTCGTTTGTGTAGTCGATGCTCGCGTCATTGAGTTTGAGTTTTGCAAGTGCATCTTTTAAGGCATCATATTGGCTTGAATCTGTCGGAAAAATAGAACAAAATACAACAGGAACAGACGGCTTAAAACCTTCAAGCGGCGCATCGCAGGGCGCTTTGTTGTCTGTGATGGTATCACCGACCGATGTATCGCTGACCGATTTAATGCTTGCCGTAATAAACCCGACCTCACCCGGATATAAGGCTTCAACATCTTGCATTTTCGGGGTAAAAATACCGACTTTATCGACCAAATACGTTGCCCCGTTTGACATCATTCTGATGTTTGTTTTCTTTTTCAAGACGCCGTCATGAATACGCACCAAAATAATCACACCTAAATACGAATCATACCAGCTGTCAATCAAAAGCGCTTTTAATGGTTTGTCTTTATCCCCTTGAGGCGCAGGCAGTTTTTCAACAATCGCTTCCAAAAGCTCCGGCACGCCAAAACCTGTTTTGCCTGATGTTTCAATCGCGTTTGAGGCATCAAGACCTATCACATCTTCTATTTGCTGTTTGACTTTCTCGGCATCGGCGGAGGGCAAATCGACCTTGTTTAAAACCGGCAGAATTTCGTGATTATTGTCAATGGCTAAATAAACATTGGCAAGCGTTTGTGCCTCAACGCCCTGTGTTGCATCCACAACCAAAACGGAGCCTTCACACGAGGCAAGCGAGCGCGATACTTCATAAGAGAAGTCAACGTGTCCGGGCGTATCCATTAAATTGAGCTGATAGGTCTTACCGTTTTTGGCCTTATAATTCAAGCGAACGGTTTGCGCCTTGATGGTAATCCCGCGCTCTTTTTCAATATCCATACTGTCTAAAACCTGCTCGGTCATCTCGCGCGCAGTTAGTCCGCCGCAATATTCAATCATGCGGTCGGCAAGCGTTGATTTTCCGTGGTCAATGTGGGCAATAATTGCAAAATTTCGTATCAAACTTAGATCTGTCATCAAACTTTCCTTAAATATTTCCTTTCTTCATAAATTATTTTTGTTCCAAGTGCAATAAATTTTTGTTTTTTTCGCTTGATAAAAAATCAAAAACTTGTTAAAGTGAGCGTCGGATAGGTTAAAAAATCTGTCTGGGTTGGGAAACCCTTTTGCACGACAAGCCTGAAAGTCAAAAGACTGGATGGCGGTAAAATAAAACCAATGCGGTCAATATATCGCACTATCGTTGTGCATAGTTTCCCACTCCAGTCACTTTTGAGCTTATCTAAAGTGATTTTATTTTTTTTCTAAGAAAGGGAAATATTATGAAAAAATATGTATATATAATGGCCTCCATATTAATGACAACATCTCAAAATGTTTTTGCAGCCTGTTCATATGTTTCATCAACAAACGAAAATTTTGGAAATGAAAGAGAGGTGGAAAATGGGATGTATCCGTATTATAGCAAAATATGCACAGATTCAAACGGATTAACAACTGAAACAAAATATGAAGCATCTTCGTATTTGGAAGGAGACTATGGCTCATTTGTAAAAACAATCAGCACAACAACAAATTCTGAAAATAATGTGGTGTCAAAAGAAGAATGGAAGTATATTTTAGATTCAGGTGAACCTGCCCCTCTCGGATCAGGCCTGCCTGGACAAACATATCTCTCTGGTAATTTTTCTATAATTCATTCTCAAAATAATTCCCTTGTCTCAAAGGAAGAATATGGGTATAACCGTCTGAAATTAAAAGAAACATACGAATCCGGTCAACTTGTCTCAAAAGAAGAGTGGAATTATGATAGTGAAGATTATTCCGTTTATACAAAAACAACATCGGATGGAAAGGTCGTATACAAACAGGATAATACGGATTGCTCTGGAAGCCTCTATGATTGTGGTGTTTGGGAAACTTATGATACAAAAGGAAATCTGATTAGTCAACGATGTGTCATGGCTGTTTATGATGACGACCCATCCTCTGCTTATGCTGACTATTGTGATATGAATGGGATACAAAACAATTATACTGATAAATTATTTCAAAATGATTATCAGTCTGAAGTTGAAAGAAAAATAGAAAACACGTATGATGAAAATGGAAATTTATTGTATACAGAAGAATTCTTGTATGTAGATGGTCAAGAGATAACTGATCACTACAAAAAAACGGTAAATGAATCCAGCAATTCAGAATCTAAGCCCGTCAAGCGCATATATACCATCGATGAGGCAACAAAGCTTTCAAAGCCAACAGGCAACACCTTCAAACTCCGTTATAAATAAACAACAACCGTCATGGCTCGTCCGGCGTCAGTCCGGACGTCAAGCCATCTTCGATATAGCTCTCCCCCTTGTGCTGTGCAAGGGGGTTGGGGGATTATAATATCATCTGATTTTCTTTGCTAAACCGATCTTCAAACTCCGTTATAAATAACGCCTTATACCTCACTAAATCAGTGAGGTATTTTTTGAGACATCATATTTTCTATTGAAAATCATTCAAAAATATGTTTTAATATAGACAAATTTTAAATTGGAGTGCTTGGTATGAAAAAAATGATAGATGTTGATTTCGGCTCAACGCGCTATGATGAGCTTGTGGAATTGAGATATAAGGTTTTGCTTGAGCCGCTCGGCTTAAAGTTTTTGGATTCTTTCAGAGATAAAGAAATTTCTTATCTGCACATCGGTTGCGTTGAAAGTTTGGACGACAAACTCATCGGCGGTTTAATTCTTGCCCCCGTAAATGACAAAGAAATTCGCATGATGCAAGTGGCTGTTGACAGCGTCCATCAAGGCGAAGGTGTCGGCAGGGCTTTGGTTGAATATGCCTTAAAACGAGCCAAAGAAGCCGGATACACCAAAGTTGTGATGCATGCCATGCTCTCTGTTGTCGCTTTTTATGAAAAATTAGGCTTCAAACAAGAAGGAAATCTTTTTGAAGAGCAGGGCATCACCTTTGCAAAAATGGTGAAAAAAATCTAATTTATGAAGGGGTATCATATGCAAAATGAAGATGAAATTTTTAGAACGTATGTTTTAAAGCGCCTTGAAGAAGATGTTTCTACCGAATATCGAGAAACGCTTAATCCATACCAAGAATCGCATCTTGCCGGCTCGAAATCTCTTGATTATTTATCTGAAATATCAGGCATCCGAACAACTGATGTTGCACCCAAATGGATAACCGAAGAAAGCTCGGAAGAAGGGACAGGTTATTATCGTGATGAGCCGGAACGTGTTTATGTTATTGATGTAAAAGATGTTCTTGACGCGCGCGCAAAAGATATTGTCGCCATCACAAAAAAATTCTCACCTGATTTGGCTCAAAAAATTCAAACATTTGAAGCCGAAACAAAATATTTATACGCCCCTGCTCTTTCATCGAAACGTGATATTTCCATCCATTTGCAAAGGGTTCTTCCTCTTTTTGATTCACCTGATAAAACCGATAAAAAAATCAGAATTTTAATCAACAGACGTTTGCATGAATTTAATGCCATACCGCTTGAGCAGAAAGCCGAGAGACAGGTGAAAAAAGAGCTTAAAAAAGATAAAGAACAAAAACAATTTTATCATTTAATAAGCCAACTATACACACCTAAACCCACAATGGATCAGATTGCTCTTTATATCCAACTTTATAATCTTGTCGGTTCTCATAATCCGGAAGATGTGCGCGGTTTTATCAAAGGTGATGGGTATAAAATGACGCCTTCATTAAAAGGTCGTATTCATAGAGAACTTAAACGCGATATTGCTCAGCAAATAAAATCTCTTTATGATTTTGAGCTCAAAAATGAATCTAAATGGTGGCAACAAGAGGTTGATGCTTTAAATCAGTCCCTTATCCGCTCGAATGACAAAAAACGATTGCTCGGCCCTCAAGGTGCTTTTGCAAAAGGAGGCTTATACGGACCTGACAGCAAGTTTGCACCTCAAAAGCCTAAAACGCAGGAAAAAGTTATTGAACTTTCGCTCTTTTCCGACAAAGATTTTGAATATTAAAACAAGCCTCATTATTGAGGCTTTTTTTTTATTCTTCTAGATAAAGTTTACTTTTCTTAAATTTTTCAATGCCGATTTTAAGCAAAATACCGATAATGGCAGCAACGGGAACAGCAATCATGAGCCCCAAGAACCCTAATAAAACGCCGCCGGCAAGGAGTGAAAACATCACCCAAACCGGATGCAAACCGATGTTGTCACCGACAAGCTTCGGCGTTAAAAAGTTCCCTTCCAAAAATTGCCCGATGCCAAAAACAATCATCACTTCAATCACTTTTGTATATCCGCTAAATTGCGACAACGCCAAAATAATGCTTAGCACAAACCCCGTGATACTACCGACATACGGAATAAAGGAAATCAGCCCTGCAATAAAACCGACCAAAAGCCCGAGCTCTAAGCCGATGAGTTTTAAACCAAGCGCATAATATGTGCCTAAAATCACGCAAACGCTCAATTGTCCGCGTATAAAGCCTGAAATTGCCTTATCTATTTTTTTGAAAATCGCACGAATATTCTTTTTGGATTTTCGAGGCAAAAGCGCATCTACTTTTTGCACAAAAACATCCCAATCGCGTAGCATATAAAACGCCACAACAGGTGTTATCAGCAAAAGTGAGAGCACGTTTACGACGGCCATACCGTTTTTGAACAATCCTTGCAAAAATTTTCCGCTCAATTGAAAGGTTTGTGAAATATTTTGCGAAAAAGCCGTTTTTAAATTATCAGCTTCAAGCCCCGGAATATATTCTTGCAAACTTCTCATCACAGGTTCCAGCTTTTGCGCAAATGAAGCCATATATTTCGGCGCGGCAGAAATAAAAATCGAAAGCTGTCCGTCTATCAACCCAACTAAGAGCGCCACCACCGGCACAGCAATCAAAATGACAATCAAAAACACCAATATTGTTGCCCATGTTCTTGAAATTTTGAACTTTTCAAGCTTTGTTGCAAGCGGATCAAACAAATATCCCAAAATAATGCCCAACATAAACGGCAGTAGAACCGAGCGCAAAATATATAAACAAAAGCAAATAAAAACCCCCAGCACCAACCAAACAGCAAAGTTCGTATTGTTCCATAAGTTAGATAAGCTGTTATTCGTTTGACATTGTTTGGATTGCATTAGTCTCTTCCCTTTGTTCAATCATATAACTTCCGTTTTCAAATTTAACCTCAAGTCCTTCCTCTTTCAAGCTTGCATCTAACATTTCAAGCGTTCCGGAAAACTCTAAACCGAAGCGTACTTTACCATTTTCCATAGCGCCAGTTTCGACTTTTTTGACTTGAGGCACTGTATTCAATTTTTTTTGCAACTCTAGCCAGTCTTTGAGTTTTTGATATTCAAAAACGACATTAATTTTGCTTTTATATGAGCTGTCGTCCATATTTTTTTGCCCCATGGCATAAACAATATATGAAACCATTTCTTCAATGGCATTTTCAAAGGGATCACCTTCACCTGCCTTGACCACGATGCGTTTTTCTTCACCGCCGTAAGGCTTTAAGACCAAAACAACATTATTCAAACCCGCTCTGACGGCATGCACTGTCCATACATTTTTAGAATTATTGAGAAATCTGACTTTTTCATATATATCTTCGCTCATATTTAAGGCATTATCTGCCGTTAGAAATGCCTTATTTGAAGGATTATTTTCAATCACTTCAAAGCTCAATTTTCCGGCCTTGATATGCCCCTTAGAGAGCAACAAATCGCGCCATACATTACCGTCTTCAAACAAAACATTTCCCTTATATTCCATATCGGCGTATGTCGGGATAAGCAAAATATCAGCGGGAACTGAAACAACTTCAATCATATTGTTTTCAAGCATATATCCTTTTAATAAATCACCATTGATTTTGATGTTTAAATCCGCACGATACCCGTCTTTCGAGCTTTTTTCAGCAACGACATCTGTTTCGGTGATAAACAAAACAATTTGCTCATCTGAGAGCTCATTTAATTTTTCAAGATTTTCTTGTGTTGTCAATCGCCCGGCAACATTCAAAAACGCCTCGCGATAAGCTTGTTTTAAGGCTTCATCTTTGGCAATTGCCGAATTTTCAGCCTCTTTTTCGACCGAAACCCCTGCTTCAAAACTTACTTCCGCCAAAGCCTTTGTCATGCTTGGATTTATTCCGAGCATCCATAAAAAAACAAGCAACCATACCTTTTTCATTTTCTTCAATCCTTTGCTAAATTCCAAAGGCAATATATATCAGCACCCCAAAAAAAGCAAATGAAAAGATGAAGTTTTCAGGCACGATTTATATTGAACGCATTATTCTTACTTATACCTCAACTTAAATATATTTCCGTTTTCTTTCGACACCATTTGTGCTTCTTCAATGGTATAAATACGTTTATTTTGGCGCGTGCCTTTAGAGGCGATAACATTGCCGTTTTTATCTAAAATATAGGTCTTGCCGTTCAGAGATTTTATTGTGGATTTTTGAGACTTTAATTGAGGATAACCTGCCGCTTCTAAGTTGGCATCACATTTTGCCGTATCTCCCGTGCAATAAATTTTTAAATCCGCTGATATGGAAATTTGTTGTGTAGAAGGCTCTGTAAAAATTGCAGCCAAAGTTGTGTTTTCACCGATGGTTAATGTTTTAAGATTTGGCAAAGCGCTTAAAGCCGTATATCCTATATTTGCAACAGAATCCGGAATAATAAGGTCAGTTAAATAGCTTGATCCGCGAAAAGCCCATGAATGAATAGATGTCACAGAATCCGGAATTTCGATTTTATTAATGCTTGACCATGAAAAAGCATCTGTTCCTATTGTTTGAACCGAATTTGGAATAACAATTTCAGGTGTTTGAACACCATGAAAAGAATAATATCCTAATTCACTGATACTTGACGGAATAGAAATAGGTGCGCTACTCTTTAAGCCGGTGAAAGCCTGTGATCCCAAATCTGAAATACTGTTTTCAATCGTTACATGCTTAACATTCAGATATGCAAAAGGAGAAAGAGAATTTCCGTTTCCGTCAAGCCAATAGCCTATATTGCCGTTATTTCCACTTTCCGCTTTGATTGTCAAAGTTCCGTTTTCGATTTTATACTGACAATTCGGTGTATGTCCGTTTGCGTCTTGCGGACAAGTCGTAAATCCGGCATCTGTCGCTTGCGCTGTAAAACTGATTAACATGCTCAACGAAACCAAAATCCATTTTCTCATTGTTTTTCTCCAATTTTTTATATTTACATTACCAAAAAACCGCGTCTTTTTAAGAGCGGTCGGAGAGTTGAGAAATCATACTATGTGAAATGACTCTGATGACCTTTAGGCAAACCTTGAACATCCGTCATCAGCTCCCCGAACCAACATCGGGGATAAATGTGTTATTAAAAAAAACAAATAACACCAAAGCGGTGTTATCCTTCACCGCACATAGTTAAAAGCTTCTCACAGCCCCGCGCCTCATCAGACACTTGATATGAAATTCCTCTCATACCCAATTTTTATTAAAACATATCTTTATCAAAAAGTAAAGTTATTTTTTTCTAATCTCATCTCTCAATTTCTTCTGGACTTTTGAATGGTCTTGTGTTTAACTTTTCTCAGTCATTTTTTTATTTTGATAAAAGATTAGAAGAAATCTGTGTTCGATTTTCAAAAGAATCAAATGCATACAAAAAAATGTGTTATAGAAGTTGAAAAATTCAAATCAGACAAGCGATATTCAAAAATAAAATAAACAAAAGGCTTAAAAAATGCAATCTTGCAAACTTGAAATATTTATCCCCGAAACACATCTTTTAAAATTACAGAAAGCATTGCAGAGTGTTGATGCCGGTCATATCGGAAATTACGATTCTTGCCTTTCTTACAGCAAGGTGACAGGGACATGGCGTGCTCTTGGTGATGCAAAGCCCTATCTTGGCAAACAAAATGAAATTTGCACTGCGCCCGAGATAAAGGTCGAAGTTCGTGTCCTTGCCGAAAACCTCAACCAAACTTTGCAAGCCGTCAAAAATATTCACCCCTATGAAGAGCCGGTGATTAACATCATCCCTTTGCTTAATGAAGGCTGAAAATAAGTTTGCACCGATACCGATAAAAAATATCAAGAAAAACTGAAAAATTTTATGGACTTTATCCGTCTTTTGTGTTTAACTGCCCGCAAAGTCAAACATTTAATCAAAAGGAACGAAAATTGATGTTAAGTCCGTATTTAAGCTCTCTTGTTCAAAGAGCGTCACAAGATGTGAAAACAATCGTTTTGCCCGAAGGCGAAGATGAGCGTGTGCTTCAAGCCGCATATTTGGCTGTTCAAAACAATGTTGCAAAACCTATTGTTTTAGGCAACCCTATTCAAATCAAAGACTTTTTTGCAAAAAAAGGTTGGTCTTTAGATGGCATTGAGGTGATTGAACCTGAAAAGTCAGAGCATTTGGCAGAATATACCAATCTTTTATTTGAGCTCAGAAAAGCCAAAGGTATGAGCGAAGATGAAGCTCAAAAAACCGCTTTGAACTATAATTATTTCGGCACTTTAATGATGAAAGCCGGTCATGCAGATGGTATGGTTTCGGGCGCTAATCATTCAACGGCTGACACAGTCCGCCCTGCTCTGCAGATTATCAAATCAAAAAACCCAAACATGGGCGTTTCATCGTTTTTCATTATGGTATCTTCCGGCAAACCGTTTATCTTGTCTGACTGCGGTTTGGTGATTAAGCCGAGCGAAAAAGAGCTTGCAGACATTGCCGTAACAGCGGCGACATCGGCTGTTATGTTCGGCATTGAGCCGACAGTTGCCATGCTTTCTTATTCAACTAAAGGCTCCGGTAAAGGCGAAGATGCTGAAAAGGTCAGAGCCGCAACAGCTTTGGCTTTGGAGACTCTTAAAACAGAACCATATAACAAATTAAACATCAAAATCGATGGCGAGTTACAAGCCGATGCGGCGCTTGATATGACGGTAGCTTCCAAAAAAGCACCCCAGAGCGAGGTTGCCGGCAATGCAAGAGTTTTGATTGTGCCTGATTTGAACACCGGCAACATCAGTTATAAACTCCTTCAAAGACTTGGCGGATGTGAAGCTTACGGCCCTATTTTGCAAGGCTTAAACGCCCCGATTAACGATTTATCCCGCGGCGCTTTGGTAGAAGACATTTTAGGCACTATTGCCATCACCGCCATTCAGGCTCAAAACAAATAAAGAAAGGTCAATCTTATGAAAAAAATTTTAGTGATTAATTCCGGTTCATCATCCTTAAAATATCAGCTTTTTAACGTTGATGGTGAAAATTATGAAGTCGTTGCCAAGGGTATTGCCGAGCGCATCGGAATTGAAGGTTCTAACATCACCTTAAAAATCGGCGACAACAAACAAACAAAAACCGTGCCGATGCCCACCCATGACGAAGCATTCAAAGAAGTGATTAACTTTTTGCTTTCAGGACCGTTGAAAAGTGTTGATGAAATTTCTGCCGTCGGTCACCGTGTTTTGCACGGCGGCGAATTGTTCCAAGATTCGGTCAAAATCAACGAAGAAGCCATGGCTAAAATGGAAAGTCTCAAACCTTTAGGTCCTTTGCATATGCCCGCAAACATTTCAGGCATCAGAGCCGTCCAAAAGCTTTTGCCGGATGTGCCGCAAGTTGCCGTGTTTGATACTGTTTTCCATCAAACAATGAAAAAAGAAGCTTTTATGTATGCTTTGCCGCTTGAATATTACACCGAGCACAAAATCCGTCGTTATGGCTTCCACGGCATTTCACACGCTTATGTTTCAAAAGAAGCCGCCAAACTTATCGGGCGTCAAGGAAAAATCATCACTTGCCATTTGGGCAATGGTGCGTCTTTAGCCGCTGTTGACAACGGTAAATGTGTTGATACCTCCATGGGCTTTACCCCGCTTGCCGGTATCATTATGGGCACACGCTCGGGTGATATTGATCCATTTATTGCCGTTCATTTGCAAAAACTGCTCGGTAAATCAGCAGATGAGGTCAACAACATTTTAAACAAACAAAGCGGTATGTTCGGCATTTGCGGTTTTTCAGATAACCGTGATGTTGAAACGCGCTATGAACAAGGTGAAGAAAAATGCGTTTTGGCTATGAATATGTATGTCCACAGCATTTTGCGCTTTATCGGCTCTTATATTGCAGTATTGGGCGGTGTTGATGCCATTGTCTTTACGGCAGGCGTTGGCGAAAACGGCTCAATTTTGCGCGCGATGATTATGGAAAAGCTCGCCTACTTAGGCATTAAACTCAATGCGGAAAATAACAAAAAACGCGGTCAGACGGTTGAAATTTCAACCCCTGATTCAAAAGTCCGTGTTTACGTCATCCCGACAAACGAAGAATTGATGATTGCTCAGGACACCATGCGCCTTGCTTTTTAAAATTCGTTTTTTCTTTCAAGCCCTCTTTTTTAAGAGGGCTTTTTTAAAGATTAATACTTGATTTTTTCTCTTCTTTCTTTTAGTATAATTCTTGCATTGCCCGACCACTTGAAAAAGTGGCTTTTGTTATTAATTCAATAAAAAAGGAATTATACTCATGAAAAAATCTTTTCTTCTCCTTGCTTTAATGCTAACCGCATGCACCCCAAAAAAGCGTGTTGAATTTTTGTATCAAGACACCAAAGGTGCTGTTTACGAAGCTTATTGCAGCGGAACATCACAATCTATGGGGGTATGTTATCGCTTAGCAAATCAAACTTGCGGTGGAAAGTTTGAAATTTTGATTAAAGAATAAATTTCTTATCAAGATATTTCGTCAGATTTTGATTATCAAATCAGCTCATATAACAGAGTAAAACGAACTTTAATTTTCAGATGCGAATAATCAATTATTAAATGTAAAGACATTCCAGAGCCACTGGCTCACTAAATTGGAAGCCACCGAAAACAAAAACGAAAACAAAAGCGTTAAAAGCGGATGCATCTTCACCCAATTGATGATTTTATGGAAAAGTGTTTTGCTGATTGTTTCAAGCTCTTTTCCGGCATTTTCGAGATTATCAATCGGTGTGTTTTGATTCTTCTTCATTTCCTATCCTCTTTGCTTGCAACATAATCAGCAATATAAAAATATCAAGACACCTTGCTCAACAATAAAAATCAGATTTTTTTCAGATATTTCGGAGGTATCACACCATTTTGAACAACCAAAAGATAATAGCGCACAAAGGCAAAACGATGTCCGAGTTCATCATCGCAAACATTCCAATCAATCGGCGAACAGTCAATCTCTTTGATACCTTTTATTTTTTGCAAAATTTCATCAATGCATTGTTCTTCATTAACGTTCGGTAAATCCAAGACCGAGGGGCTGATATAAACCGCTTCAATCAATCCGTCTTTGTCCATTGCCTCGATATTAATTTCAAAAAGATCTGCTTGATCAACAAAGCTTTTGATACAATAAAGGCTACGCTCTGTCCACTGACAAGGCTCTGTAAAAGCTCTGATACCTCTGCTGCGTCCTTCAAAAGTGCTTTCCATCCATTGACAAACCTCATCATGCGTTTTTGCGCCGCTACGCTTGAGGTAATAGGATAAATCAGTGTTTTTGTTCATGGCAATTGAAAGCAATCCTTTTTCCAAAACATTGTTCGGTCTTTTGACATAGTGATATAGTTTCATAGCTTTTGATTTCCTTTCAATTGTGCCAACAGATCCAAAGCTTCGCTACCTGATATTTCTTGTACATCCGGCTTGAGATAAGGCTGCTTTTCTTTTTTGATCTGTCGAACAGACTCTCGCATAACCTTAAAATGCTCATTTGTATCATTTCTTTTTTGCTCATTTTCATATTTTAAATTGAGCAGGATATTTTCACGGGTTTTCTGTTTTATATCTTGTTTTACATCATCAGAAAAGCGGGAGTAACGGAAAAGTAACGGCGCAACATCTTCATGATCAAGGTCTACAATTTGTCTGTGTTTCCTTCGATGTTCAATAAGTTTCTTCGTCACACTTAGCCATAGAGTATCTAAAACTCTTTGCATTTGCCCATTTTTATCATAGATAATTTTTGCACCTGATAACAATTTATCCATATCATTGCCAATAACATAATTACCTTTTGATGATTGAAAAGCAATGCTATCTATTCTTCTCTCTCCATCTTGTCCTAAAATTGAGATACATTGAGGCTTAAAAGGACATTCATTTCCATCAAAATCTTTACTATAATACATTGTACTTTTTTGAGATTGACGGTAATATGCTAATGTTTCATAATTTCCGTAAGATATTTTTTGCAGAGCAGAAAAATTAATATTATGTATGCTTAGACTTAAATCATCAATATTCCAGTTTCTTAAATCTACTTTATGCCCCAAATTTTCATGTCGCTTAACCAAATATCCGTCATAAGATTCATTTTGCAAATAACTTGCTTCGTTAAAATAATCCCCCGCACATTTTCTTATATCGTCATATACAACTATAATATCTATATCTGAATCTTTTCTCACATTCACATAAGGCGCATAAGCCGTTGAATCCACCAAGATAATTCCCAAAACATCCTCTTGTATCTCTTTTGCAAAATCGTCAATAAGCTTCAAACGTTTTTGTGTTTCAATTTCAGCTTCACTCATCACAGCTTTATCCTCTCAATGTTGACTTTTTCATTTATTTCTATTTTTAGGGTGTATACCTCTTCTGTTAAATGGTCATTTCCAACTGTCGCACAAATTGTTTTACCGATAAGCTGCATATATTGTTTTGAATTTTGGACACTATCATGAATATGTCCGTGCAATGATAAAAGCGGCTGTTTCTTTTCAACAAATTGACGAACAGCCTTGCTTCCGATATGTCTTAATTTTCCATCCTTATCTTTCATTAAATCACAAACCGTATCAATCGGCGGTGTATGGGTAATTAAAACAAGTTTTTCAGTATCAATATTTTGGGTTAATTTTTCCAAATCTTCTTCAATACTATACTTTTCAAAATCTTCCATAATGTTGTAGGGCTTGTCAAAATCTATTTTACCAACTTTTAGAACATCTTCTCTTAAATCCTTTTCTTGATCTGTGACAAGATCTCTACGTTCCCAATCTTTCCACATAAAGGGCGTATATGGTACACAAGAATATCCTGCAAAAATATAATTTTTTAACACCAAAGGCTTATCAATAACCTTATAATGATGATGTTCATTTTCTTTTAAAAATTTTAAGTTCAATCGATAGTCATCATTTCCCAAAATCAGAAATGTTGGAACTTTAGCCTTTTTCGTTAAATCAAAGAGAATTTTTTCAAAAAATTCTCTTTGGTCCGTCGGATTTCTCTTGTCTTTTGATTTTGGTGATAAATCCCCACCCAAAACAAGCAAATCAAAATTTTCTGCATTGAGATATTCAAACAATTTTTTATATTGTGATTCATTGCCATGCAAATCAGCAGTAAACAAAAATTTCATGTCAATCACCTCATTTAATCTTTTTCACAGATTATACAATTTAATTGTCATTGTCAATCTTCAAAAACTTGACCTTTTCGCTCAAGGCTAATAAACTCTGGGGGAATAAGGCCTTTTTTCAAAACAATAAAATAGTGTCGCAACATATTATACGGTGAACCGTATTTTTCTTTTGCATCATCCCATGGCAATGGCGATGTGTCAATTTCATCAAATGATTTCAAGCGATAAATATTTTCTTTTTCATAATCAATTTTTGCCGTTTCATGGCAATCTTTACACCAAATCGCTTCAACAAGGTCTGCCTTTATTAAATCGTCAAGCTCAAATGAGATAATGTCGGCATAGTGGACAATATGGTTCAAATACGGGTGTTCATATTCTTTGATTTCCGGCATTTCGGTCAAACAGCAAATCGAACGTGTACGCCCCTCAAACTGCCTTTCGAGATAATCTTTGATATCTTTCAACTTGTCAGAGCCTGCTTTCCTTGCATAAACCGAAGCTTGTTTCGGATTTTTATTTGCCGCGAGTGACAAATATCCCTCTTTTTGAATTTTTTCCCAATAGAATGTAAAACAATAAAGTCTCAAATTAACTGACCTCTATTTAAATACTGAGATAGACGAGCTATTTCTTCTTTTGAAAGTTCTCTTGCCTCTGGTGCTTGATAGGCTTGTTTTTCCTCTTTTCTTAAATTTAATTTTTCAAATTTCTGCTCTACTTTTTCAATTTCTTGATCAGCTTTCATATCTTTTAGCTTCTCTTCAATTTCCAATTGTTTTTCAGGTTGATCTCTTTTTGTGAAAAACTGCATCCACTGTGTCATCTTACGTTCCATATGAAAATCCAGTTCTTCCATTGTCATTGGTGCACGCGCTGTTTTATTATA
>JAFVFH010000087.1 GCA_017475525.1 Alphaproteobacteria bacterium
CGCTTCCTTAGAAAAAAACAAAACTTCGCCGTTTGCGGTGAAAAATACCATCACGGGTATTTTTCATCCTCACGCCCTCAAGGGGGAGGATTCAATAATTCGTTGACCCCTTGACGCACTCGGCTTTTAGCCTCGGCGAGGGGTGACAGTTTAGTTTGATGCGTCGCACAGCGCAAGGGATGACAGGAAAAAAGGCTTTTTTGCTATCACCCCCTCCATACCTCCCCCCTCTGTTTCGCGCCAAAGGCGCTGAGGGGGAGGATTCAATAAAGACACCTTCTTCAAACCTTCCCTTTTCTGGGGGAGGATTCAATAATTTGTAGACCCCTTGACGCGCTCGGCTTTTAGCCTCGGCGAGGGGTGACTCTTTTGTTTTTTTATAATTCGTAGACCCCTGGACGCACTCGGCTTTTAGCCTCGGCGAGGGGTGACAATGAACAGTCATGCCTCGATTCCGTCAGGAATCGTCAGGGCATCTACGAATTTTATTTTTTTTAAATTCGTAGACCCCTTGACCTCACTTCGTTCGGAGGGGTGACTTTTTTGTTTTTTTCTAATTTTTAATGTTTTTAAACTATTCGGGCTTATATTGTATGAAAAATCATTTATAAGAGGGCAAAACATTGAAAAAAACACTCAAAAAAGATATTAATGAAATCGATAAAGCACGTTTGAAACTTTCTATTGAGCACTATATTCGTTATTTTATCGGCAAAAGGCCTGTCGAACTCACCAAAGAAGAAACTTTGCAAGCCATCTCACTCGCCGTGCGTGAGTTTGCACTTGACAATATGTATCGCACGATTTCGCGTTACAACGAAGTAGGTTCAAAGCGCGTTTACTATCTTTCTATCGAATATCTTTTAGTGCGTTCGCTTGAAAATAATTTGCACAACCTTGATTTGTTTAAGCTTATTGAAGATATTAAAATCGAGGGAATGCCGAATTTGTCAATGAGCGATATTTATGATGCAGAATACGATCCGGCTTTGGGAAACGGCGGTTTGGGCAGATTAGCCGCTTGTTATCTCGATTCAATGGCTTCTCTCGGACTTGCAGGATTCGGCTATGGTATTAACTATCAATTCGGACTTTTTAAGCAAAAATTTGAAAACGGGTGGCAGGTTGAACAAGCCGATACATGGCTTTGCGAGGAATCTCCGTGGCAATTTCCGAGGCATGACCGCATTGTCAGTATTCCGCTTAACGGACGTGTGGAAAGCTATCGTGCGGCAAACGGCAGAACATATTTTTCTTGGGTCGATACAAACAAAATTTATGGTATTCCGTATGATTTCCCGATTGTGGGATATCAGGGAAAATCAGTCAACTATTTGCGCTTGTTTTCGGCTAAAACCGACGAAGAACTTGATTTGAAAATCTTTAATGAAGGCGGATATATGGAAGCCGTGAAAGATAAAATCAAAACAGAAACGGTTTCAAAAGTGCTTTATCCGTCGGATAACTTTGAGGAAGGCAAGCATTTAAGATTGTTGCAACAATATTTCTTCGTTTCGTGCGCAATTCAGGATATTATTCGCCGATTCTTGGAAAAAAGCAACGATTTTAAGAAAATGCCGGAGTATGTTTGTATTCAATTAAACGATACGCATCCGGCGCTCGCTATTGCCGAGATGATGAGGCTTTTGATGGATCAATACGGTTTGGAATGGGACGATGCTTGGGAAATTACAACCCACATTTTTGCCTATACAAACCACACACTTCTGCCGGAAGCTCTGGAAAAATGGCCGTCACGCATTCTAAATAAAATGCTTCCGCGACATTTGCAGATTATATATGAAATTAATCGTCGCTTTATGGAGTTTGCACGCTCGAAATTTGGTGAAAACAGAGAAAAACTTGATCGGGTGAGCATTGTTGCCGGTGAGGGAGACGGTCAGGTGATCAGAATGGCAAACCTTTCGATTGTCGGCTCGTTTTCGGTCAACGGCGTGGCAAAGCTCCATACAGAGCTGATTAAAACGGCGCTTGTGCCTGAATTTTATGAGCTTTACAAAGAAAAATTTGTGAACATTACAAACGGCATTACGCCTCGCAGATGGCTCTTGCATGCCAATACGCATTTGTCTGATTTGATTTCTTCTAAAATCGGCGAAAAGTGGATTACGGATTTAGATGAGCTCCAAAAACTTGAGCCCTTGGCAACAGATTCGAAATTTGTTAAAAAGTTTGCCGAAGTGAAACGGCTCAACAAAGAGCGGTTGGCTTTTGAAATCTTCAAGACAACGGGCGAAGTTATTGATTCAAACAGTCTTTATATTATTCACGCAAAGCGTATTCACGAATATAAGCGTCAACTTTTGACGATTTTACAGGTGATTGGCGAATATTTTGCGATTGTGAATGATAATGTTCGTCCGAAAATTAAGAAAACATATATCTTTGCAGGCAAAGCGGCGCCGGCGTATACATACGCAAAGCTGATTATTAAACTCATCAACAATGTGGCTGATGTGGTCAATCACGATCCGCGTGTGGACGGGATGTTGAAGGTTATCTTTATGCCGGATTACAAAGTCTCTTTGGCAGAAAAACTGATGCCGGCCGCAGATATCAGCTTGCAAACATCAACCGCCGGCTTTGAAGCTTCGGGCACGGGAAATATGAAGTTCGCTTTGAACGGCGCCTTAACCGTTGGCACTTACGATGGTGCAAACATCGAAATCAGGGAGAAAGTCGGCGCGGATAACTTTTATCTTTTTGGCTTGAGAGATGAACAAATCAGGGCTGAACGTATGCATTATAATCCGCGTGCACTCTATGAAAAATCGGAATATATCAAACGTATTGTCAACTCTTTGAGCTCCAATGTTTTCTGCCAAAAAGATCATGCGCTTCTTTTCAAACCGATTTATGACAACTTGATGAACAGCGATTTCTTCTTTGTGCTCGCCGATTTGGAAGATTTTGACAAGACCATGCAAACAGCTCAAAAAGACTACTTAACGCAAGAAATATGGTTTAAAAAAGCAATTTTGAATGTGGCGCGAATCGGCTATTTTTCATCCGACAGAGCCGTGATGGAATATGCGAAGAAGATTTGGCATATTAAGCCGGTCTAAAAAACTGCGTATAACAGGCCATCTAAGCCCAAAATTTCAGGTCAAAAGTGTCCTCACGTACTTCTTTGTACGCTGCGGTACTTTTGCCTTTATTTTGAACTTATCTGACCTATTCTCCGCATTTTTTGAAAAAAGCGTTATCTAAGCCCAAAATTTCAGGGCGAAAGTATCCTCACATATTTCTTTGTATGCTGCGGTACTTTTGCCTTTATTTTGGACTTATCTGACCTATTCTCCGCAGTTTTTTATCTTGCCAAACAAGGTGCTTTATTAAATTGAATGAAGGCAAGACGTAAATGTTCGGCGGCTTGCGGGTAATATTTTTTCAAGGTAAAATACGCGCAAACGAGTTCTAAAGCTTCGGAAGAAATCATCGGGTCTGAAGAGGGCATTGCCAAAGAAATTTTTTTGCCTCTTTGGGCACGCGGACTTTCAATTTGAATTTCAAGGGGCATATCGGAAAAGAAAAAATCAATCGGTACGCCTAACACTTGAGCCATATCCCAAAGATTACTTGCACCGACACGGTTGGAGCCTTTTTCATATTTTTGAATTTGCTGAAAGGTAAGTCCGAGCGCATCGGCAAGATTA
>JAFVFH010000001.1 GCA_017475525.1 Alphaproteobacteria bacterium
AATGCCAAAAAAGAAACACCTGAAACAATCGCAAAATATAAAGATTTTCTCATATTTTTTCTCCTATTCTATTCCCCCGTTTCCTCTCCCAGAAAAGGAGAGGTCAGGAGAGGGTGATAATAAATTATTCTAATCAAAAAACCGCACCTTAAAAGAGCGGTCGGAGAGTTGAACAATCATATACAGGGAAATGACTCCTATGGCCTTTAGAGAAAACTCTTGAACATACGCCATAAGCTCCCCGAACCAAAAATCGGGGATAATCGTGTTATTTAAAAATAAAAAATAACACCTCATGCAGTGTTATCCTCACTGCCCTGTATAAAAAGCTGTTCAAAGCTCCGCGCCCAACCAAGGCACTTGATACAAAAAATAATTTCATATCCGTTATTAATTATCTCACAGTTTTAACCGAATGTAAAGAAAAAAAGCAAAAAAGTATTTTTTAGCACACAACAGCGCTTAGCTCTTTATTTTTAAATTCCTCTATTTTTTTGCTTAAAACAGCTATCTTATATTCTCTTAAAAGCATACCGAATCGCGAGTCTTTCACTAAATTTTCAAACTTTGGCATATCCTGAGCCTTGATTTGACTGACCACATTTTGTGCAACCTCAAGCAATTCCGCCTTTTTTTCAAAAAGCATCCGTTCATACAATCTGTCCTCGCAACTTGAGCTTTCAAAGTCGGCTCTGCAAACGGCAATATATTCCTTAAGATATGACTTATGACCAATCTCCAAACTTTGCAATAAATCATAAATTTTACCGTTCTTCATTTCAAAAATTTTAAAATAATGCATATGCCATCTGGCCGCCGCAAGTGCAAAGTTCTTATACTCGTTCGGTACTTTCAGCCTTTTGCATAAAGTGCGAATCGGCATATCTGCTCTTGTTTCGTGCCCGTGGTGCGACGGCAAAATATCAGAGGGCGTGAATGCTTTGCCTAAATCGTGTACTAAAATCCCGAATTTAACAAGCGGCTCAACCCCAAAAGCCATATCAAGCGCACTCATGACATGTCCGCCCGTGTTTCCCTCGGGGTGATACTTTTCTTTTTCGGGCACTTCAAATAAAGCATCAACTTCCGGCATAATTTCTTTTAATGCCCCGATCTGGCGCATCATCAAAAAAAATTTTGAGCTGTTTTTTGTTTTAAGAGCTTTCATCATTTCTTCAAAGATCCGTTCTGCCGTCAAGTGCTTCATCGCCCCGTCCCGAACCATCTCTCGGCACAGTTCAATCGTTTCAGATGTTGGTTCAAAACCAAGCTGCGCCGCAAATCGGCATACCCTTAAAACCCTGAGCGGATCTTCCGTGAAATGCTCCGGATTGACAACTCTTAAAACTTTGTTTTGAATATCTTTAATTCCGCCGAAATAGTCGATATATTCCCCTTTTTCTTCGTCATACGCAATGGCGTTGCACGTCAAATCCCTGCGTTCTAAATCCTCGCGCAACGTCACATCCGGCGTAAAAACAAACTCAAAATCGGTGTGTTTGTCACCTGTCTTGATTTCCTTTCGCGCTAAAGCATATTCTTCTTTTGTTTCGGGGTGCAAAAAAACCGGAAATGACTTTCCAACGCTCTTAAAACCTCTTGAAATCATTTCTTGAGCATCGACCCCGACAACCACATAATCGTTGTCGTTGGCCTTCACTTCCAAAATCTGATCCCTGACGGCTCCGCCGACTTTATATATTTTCATCTTATCCTAAATCAGCTTTTCAACCATAGGTGCAATAAGCGCAAAATCTTCGCCTTGAGGATTCCAAAGCGATTTAATGTTTTCATCAATCACTTCAAAGCCTGCATCTTTTAGCTTTTCTTGCAAAATTTTAATTGATTCACCGCTCCAACCGTAGCATCCGAAGGCGGCCGCTTTTTTCCCCTTAAATTTGAGTTGTTTTAAAAATGCCATCCATCCTGAAACGCTTGCCATCACATCATTTGAAATCGTCGGCGAACCGACGATTAATGCTTTAGATTTGAAAACTTCGGTCATCACCTCATTTTTATCCGATTTTGCAATTTGAAAAACCTTCACAACCGTTTCCGGTGATTTTTTTTGAATTTCTTCAGAAATTTTATGTGCGATTTGCGCTGTGCCGTTCCACATGGTGTCATAAACAATCGTAATTTGATTTTCCTGATACACATCAGCCCATTTTTCATATTGTTCAACAATCTGCATCGGATTTTCGCGCCAAATTGCCCCGTGCGACGGTGCAATCATATCGATTGGTAACCCCATACCCTTGATTTCCGTTATTTTTTTACCGATAAGCATTGCAAACGGATTTAAGATATTCACAAAATACTTTAACGCTTCGTGCTTCAAAACACATTGATCGGCCTTATCGTTAAAAAGTTCCTGCACGGCATAATGTTGCCCGAACGCGTCGTTTGAAAACAAAATATTATCACCGGTCAAATAAGTCGCCATCGAATCGGGCCAGTGCAACATTTTCATTTCGATAAACTTGAGTTTTTTACCATTTCCGACATCAACCTCATCACCTGTTTTCACAACCCGAAAGTTCCACCCCTTTTTGCCGTATTGCCCTTCCAAACTTTTTACTGCCGCGGCTGTGCAATAAATCGGTGTGTCAGGAATAAGCTCCATTAAAGCCGGCAACGCCCCCGAATGATCTGCCTCGCCATGATTTGCGACAATGAAATCAATTTTTTTCAAATCGATTTCTTGTTTTAAGTTTTCAATAAAATCAAATTTATGCGGTGTCCAAACCGTATCAATCAAAACCTTTTTTTCTTCTTCAATCAGATACGCATTTTGCGATGAACCATTAAAAAATGGAATAATCATCGCCGTGAAAGCTCTCAAGCTCCCAGTCAATAAACCCGACCCAACTCACATTTGCTTTTATATTTCTTTTCATATTTAATATCCTTTTTTAAAATTTGAAAAAATCTGTTCCGATATGGTTATAAATCAAAAATCCGACCACACTGTTGATGAAGGCATAAATTTTGAGCATATTGATAAGCGCCTGATTTTGTAAAAGCGGAAATTTTTTTTGCGCCCAATCTAAAATCCCAAAAACTGATTTCATCACAAGTGCTATCGCCAACATTTGTACAAAATAGCCCTTTGAAGTCAAAATACTCTTAAACCGATAGAGCCAAACGGGCAAACCCGTCCAAAATATCAAATGAGCAAACACAAACAGCAATGCAACCTTGTTTAAGCGGATAAACTCACGTCTTTTTTCTTTTTTCAAAGCCTCGGCTTTTTCTGTTGTCAGCGAGCTTACCTCAAAACCTCTGATTTTTTGGGGTGCATCTTTTTGAGCTTTTATAGCGTTGATTTTGAGCTTAAACCTTTCTTCCACAGCACAAAGCCCACACCCCTTATTTGTGAAAAATCCATGGTCCGGATTTTTTTTACAAGGCTTGAGAATATCGCTCAAATATTTCAAATGTTCATACCATTCTTTTGCCGTCGGTCTTTTTTGTTTTTTGGCGAACGCACGCTCAAACATATCAAGCGTTTTTTTATCAAAATATTCGTGAATACTATACGGATGAGGCTCCTGATATGTGTCCGGCCAAAGCCCGTAAGCATAATGATACCCCTCAATACGCGTTTGAATATCAAGCATTTCTCCGTCTTTTTTCAAAGGCGTTCCGGCAAAAGGATGAATACCATTATTTAAGAGCCTGAAAATAATCACGGCCAGCGCAAAATTATCCTGATCTTCACCCATATCTTCCGGATTTTCATTTACCCCTTCGGGATAGATATATTCTTCGCTCACATATTCTGCCGGATAGCGTGTATTTTCACCTTTAATTGAAAAGCCATCACAGTCAAACATCGCAACCGGCATTGTATCCGCCTTATAAACCGAAACATTCGCCGGCTTTAAGTCTACAATATAATGCCCGCATTGATGCAACGCCGCCACCATCGCCGTCACATTAAACGCCGCATCGACTCTCGCTTTATATTTTTCGGTCAAATGCTGTTTCTGCCTGACCGCTTTTTGCATCAAATGATCTAACGACACAGCCTCGTCAGTGTTGATAAAAGGCATCAAATAACCGATACAAAACCCCTCATCATCTTCCAAAACCGCTTCCGGCCATGCAATTTGCACAAATTTTTTTCCGTTGATATGAAGAGTTGGAATGTTCGGCCTGTTTTGAATCATGGCTTCTAATTTCAGGCGGTTTGTTTGGCTTTTCGTTTTATCATGAAAGATTTTTGCGACCATTTCCGGCTTTGAGGGCACTGCATATATTTTGCCGGCCGCACCACCCTTGTTGATCATATTGCCTAAAGCTATCCGCTCAAAATGAGAATCTGAGAAAATGGCATTACAAATATTCATATCCATCATTTCAACCCCACCCACATCAATGTCTTATCATCACCGCTCAAAGACCTTGCTTTTGGCGTTTCAAGTGTATTTTTCAGAGCTCTTGTAGCTTTTTTCGTATTTTTTTCATTTTTTAAGAATGCGTCAATCGGAGGCAAAAAACCTTTTTCAAGCATTTGAAAATCTTTCTTAAAAGCAAATCCCGTCACTCCGTCCGTCATCAAAAACAGGCTGTCGGCTTTTTCAAAATTTGTAAAGCGCAAACTGTCTTTCCAGTCATCCATTGTATAAAAAAATGTTTCGCTTGAAAAAATACCGTTTTCCGGCTCTGAAATCACAAAGGTATTGTCACTTTTTTGAAGCGCAATTCCTGCACCGTCGCCGATATGAAAGAACAGCCCTTTCCCGTTTTGACACACGACCCCGACAACCGTTGCCGCAAAATCGATTAATCCGTTTTCATTTTTTTCTTTATTAAAACGATGCACCAAGAGCTCATCTCGCACACTCTCAAGGGCATTGATGATTTCTTGTTTGATTTGCCTCAAATCAGCTTTGATGAGCACATCTGCAAGTTTTTTGCAAACGCATTTTGCTCCGATTTTTCCGTATTTTGCTGACCCTGCGCCGTCAGAAACGAGTGCGACAAGCCTTCCTTTGTGCTGTTTATAAGCAAACTGATCCTGCCCCTTCAAGCCCTTTGTTTTGTGATAAGGACCGACCGTTGTTGCCACCACAACACGATATCGCTTTTTATTCCTCATTCCACGCATCAATATCCTTTAATAAATCGTCGGCATGGGGTGCCGCTTTTGAAACACAAGAAACGCTCCTGCTGAGCCATAAGAAAAATTCTGTAAACTTTAAGCCGACCAATCTTTTCGGCGGCAGAATGGAAAATTTCGCGAGCTTTTCAAGATTAGCCCCCTGCGTACCGATAGCATGCACAATCACCTTCTTTGCTTTTTGGGCTTCGATACAATGTTTTGCAGCCTGTTCCCAACCATAATCCGTCGGTTCTCCGTCGCTGACCAAAAAAATCCACGGTCTTTTTGAGCTGATACCGCACGAATCATATAAATCTTTTTGATCTTCAATTTTCTTTAGGGCAAGCTCAACAGCCTTGCCGAGCGGTGTCAAACCGCCGGCTTCCATTTCAGGTGCCGTAAAATTCATTGCGTCCACCCAGTCAGATGCCACTTCAGCCTCATCTTCCTTACCGCAAGCCTTGACAATCAAAATCTGCACACGCGATGATGCATCAATATCATCTTTAAGCTCTTGCTCTAAGGCTTTCAAACCGGCATTTAATTGTTTGATGGGCTCCCCGCGCATAGACCCCGAACAATCAAGCACTAACACACATGGCGTGCGTTCATTTGCATTATCTGCAAACTCCACATACGGGATCATATCATCTGTTAAATTATCTTGACCGCTCATTTATTATTTTCCCCTTAAATTTTCGGATAAACGTGTTCATAACCGCTTCCTTCAATCGGTTTCGGATTCGACATTTTACCGCATGATGAGAGCAAGCTCAAAAAACATATTAAAATCAGTGTTTTATAGAATATTTTCATCCGTTTCATAAATTTTAACCTTTTTGTTGTAAGTCAATTTATATTGATTATATTCAAAACAAATTTAAAAAGTATAGTATAATTTTAAGGATTTTCACAGGCAATGAAAAACATTTTCAAAATCGCATTTTTCGCATTCATTCTTTGTGCCGGTTTTGGCGCAGAGGCAAAAAAAGATGCCGTCAACATCTATGCCGAAGCACGCGATGTGCCAAAACGCCCGATTGTCCATGAAAGTGGCAAAGCCTACCGTCTTTCTGATTTTAAGGGCGAGTTTGTGGTAGCTGTTTTTTGGTCAAAAACCTGCGGTCCGTGTCTTAAAGAACTCAGAGATTTGAACACTTTTTATCAAAATGCACTGTCTGAAAACATCCGCTTAATTTTGATTTCACCGAAATCCGAATGGAAATCAGCTTTGGAACAACGGCTTTTTTTAAAAAAATTCGGTGCATCAGATGTTGAATTTTATACCGATAAAAAAGGAAAACTTGCAGCAGATTTCGGCATTTTTTCCTCACCGCACGCTGTCTTAATTAACGAAGATTCCAAAGAAATCGGCCGCATTCGTGGCACAGCCAAATGGGCAGACAAGCGCGTTTTGGAATATATTAAAGGCTTAAAAAAGAAATAATTTTTTTCTTTCATCACCCCTTTATTTAAAACGTCACCCCTCCGAACGAAGTGAGGTCCAGGGATCAACGAATTATCAAATCCTCCCAAAAGAAAAGGGAAGGTCTGAATTGAATCCTCCCCCTCAGCGCCTTTGGCGCGAAACAGAGGGGGGAGGTATGGTGGGGGTGGCTTTATTGAATCCTCCCCCTTGCGTTCAGAATGAACGCTTCAGAGGGGGGAGGTACGGTGGGGGTGACAACAAAAGAGCCTTTTTTCCTGTCATCCCTTGCGCTGTGCGGCACATCAGCGCATCAAGGGACCTCAAAGCCGGCGTCGCGCCTACGGCGCACATACGCCGATTCCGCATAAAACAAACAAAAAAGTCACCCCTCCGAACGAAGTGAGGTCAAGGGATCTACAAATTAAAAAAAACAA
>JAFVFH010000011.1 GCA_017475525.1 Alphaproteobacteria bacterium
TTGATTATTATAATAATGAGCGTAGTCAGTGGAACTTAAACAAAATGACACCGGCTCAACGCCGATGCCATTTGTTGAACGCCTCCTGATGAGCCGCCCGCGGGACTTTTTTACTTGTCCAAACTCTGGGGTACAGTTCATAAAACGGCTTTTTTTATAAACATAAACTTTGTTCATAGTCATAATGCTCTGCTCTATCAAGTTTGGATTGTTCGTTATTGATTTCCTTGTTGAGTTCTTCCAAGAGCGGGTTAATGGCATCCATATATTTTTTCTTCAAACTTTCCTGCACAACAGCCATATCCACATCATCTTTCGGCCTGCTTGTTAAAGCATATTTTTTCACAGCTGAAAGAAAACGATCTTTGATAAACGGCAGATAATATTCCAAAGCTTCCACATTGATTTGTTCATGCGTTTGTTCATGCCTTAGTGTGATTTTTTGCATACATGTTCCGGGTTTAAGATGGCGTGCAATATAAATCACCGGTTCTTGCAACGTTAAGGTCAAATCAACATCGACCGGAAAAAAGCAAGTCACACCATCTCGAAAAGACTTTTTACCCACACTGAAGGTCAGGCTTGTCTGGAGTTTATACGGGGTTAAACCATTAATATTATAACCATCCAAAAGCGTTCCGTTCATTTCTTGGCGTTGCAAACGTTCCAACGTACGAGAAACCTTATCGTAGTTATATTTTAATGGTTCAAAAACGGCTTTGACCGTCACATTCGGCTTTGGCACAAACGCCTGACAGCGCATATTAAGGCTCTGATCAGCTTTCGCAGTCGAAAAAGATGTAAAACTCAAAAAAATTAATATATAAAAAACGTTTTTCATGTTAATATATTATCATCAATTCATTTCAATAGGGTTAATATAGATGAAATATTTTATTTTTGCAATTGTTTTTGTTTTTTGCGCTTCAACCATCCAAGCGCAAGATTTCTTTGTGCCGAACGGCGCTTTTATGCCAACAGCAGAAAAACTTAAACCCTTAAATGAAGATCAACAACAACTTGCGCCATATAGTCAGCGTCGCTACAAAGTCATTGACGGGCGTGTTTTTGCCATCAAAGATGAACCGAAGGAAATCTCTCAAGAGCCGGAAGCTTTATCAACCGATACTCCGGATTTAAAAGTACCTGAAACCGCCTTGACTTTAGAGCCTTTACCTTCTCAAAATACTGCTACAACAACCCCGGAGCCTGTTCTTAAAACTGTTGAAAATCTTACTGTTCAAACACCTCAGGTTAAAGCGCCTTCAGCTTCCCCGATTGATAACAAATTACCCTCATACAAAAACAGATATGCGCAATATTTGCAAGATTTACAAACTTTTCAAAAAACGAAACAAATGCCTGAAAACAAAGATTTAGAATCAACGCTTGAAAAACTCTCTGAGCCGCGTGAAATTGTTTTGTTTCAAGGAAAGCTTGAATAACTTACATTGAAAAATCTTCACCCAAATAAACTTTGCGCACATCTTTATTCTGTACAATTTCTTCCGGCGTTCCTTCCATCAACACCGATCCGTTATGTAAGATGTATGCTCTATCAATAATGTCAAGGGTTTCACGCACATTGTGATCGGTAATCAAAACACCAAGTCCTCTGTTTTTAAGCTGAGAAACAAGAGATCTGATTTCGCCTACTGCAATCGGGTCAATACCTGCGAGCGGCTCATCGAGCAAAATAAAATCCGGATGGCTTGCTAAAGCTCTTGCAATCTCTAATCTTCTTCTCTCACCGCCCGAAAGAGCTACCGCCGGAGATTTTCTTAAATGCGCAATGGAAAACTCTGAAAGCAGTTCCTCTAATTTTGCCTCTCTTTTGTTTTCATCATCTTCAACAATTTCCAACACAGCCTTAATATTGTCTTCGACCGACAACGCTCTGAAAATAGAGGCTTCCTGAGGCAAGTAGCCAATCCCCATGCGGGCCCTTTTGTACATCGGCATATTTGTGATATCTTCACCGTTAATATGCACATCGCCATAATCCGGTGTAATCAGCCCGATCACACAATAGAAGCAGGTCGTTTTACCGGCGCCGTTAGGCCCTAAAAGTCCGACGGCTTCACCTCTTTTTACATTTAACGACACATTTTTTAACACCGAGCGATTTTTATATTTTTTACCGATATTAAAAATTTCCAAGACTGAATCTGTCACTTTTGCTTTTTTCATGAGCGTTTCCTTTTAATGCTTGTGCCTTTGATAACACCTGATACACGTCCTTTTTGCTGAGTAGAGACCATATGGCTGACCGTTGTATCAAGATTTGTTATTGCCTTATCACCGTAGACCACATTGCCGTCTTTTTCAATCGAAACATTTCCCAGAAGCTCAACTTCATTCTTTTTCGGCAAATAGAGGCCTGAATCTCCTTGAGCCACAGCATCTTGTGTTTCGATTTTAACATTGCCAGTCGCCTCAATTTTTTGAATATCCATCTTTTTTGAATCGCTTAAAAATATCACAACTTTGTCGGCGTAAAGTGTGCCATCTTCACGCACCAACACGACATTTCCCTCCGCCTCGATTTTATTTAATGTTTGATAATATCTGGCTTGTTTTTGAGAAGTCAACACACTGCCTTCATGCACAACTTTTGCCTTTCCGTTCAAATAAAGGATCGACTTATTTTTATCATATGCGAATCCGTCTGCCCAAAGTTTTCCCCAGTCACCATAGGCGTACACAGGCTTGTTTCCATGCCCATAGCCTTTTGTAAAGTCATATTCGCCGGCCTTTGTTTCAATCGTGACTTTTTCATCATAAACAGCTTTCACATTTTCTTCTAAAATCACAATATTATCTGCCTGATTAAAAAAGCCCACATCTGAAGAAATATGGACGAATACCTCTTCTGTATTCACAGGGATTTTGCCTTTTGGATGAATGATTTTGATCAACTTTGAACCGGCCTTTGTTTCATCCATACGATCAGCTGTCAAAACACTGACTTTTCCGTTGTCTTCACTGATAGAAAATGTTGTCTCTTCGGCATGTAATTTTTTAAGTTCACCTTTTTTCGGCAATGTCATATCATATTCAGAAATCACGCTGTTTTTCTTAAAATTCGGCAAAACCAAAATCAGCGCAACCAAAACAGCTGCTATTGAAGGCATCACAAGCTTTGCAAAGCGCAAAGCGCGCGCGCGAGGATCTGCGCGGCGCTTTTGTGCTTGATAACTCATAGCCCCATCAAAATAGGCGTCTATTTTTTTAACATCAACCACCTAGTTTACACCTGCTCTTAAGCAATCATGAATATGAATCAAACCGATAGGTTTTCTTCCTTCCACAACAAACAGATTTGTGATGCCTCGACCTGTATTATTCATCACATACACGGCTTCGCTTGCCAAAACATCCGGACGTATTGTCTTCGGATTTTTTGTCATAACGGTTGACACTTTTTCTTCAATTAATTTCGGCGACATCCAACGACGCAAATCACCATCGCAAATAATTCCGATCAAATCGCCTTTTTTATCCACAATACCGACACATCCGAGCATCTTTTCACTCATTGTCATCAAAGCATCTTGCATGATGGCATCTTCATCAATAATCGGCATTTCATCACCGGTATGCATCAAATCAGAAACTTTGCATAAAATTGCCCCCAATTTTCCACCGGGATGACGTTGTTTATAATCCGTTTCGGAAAAACCTTTTCGCTCCATAAGCGTGATAGCTAAAACATCACCGTAAACAAGTGTTGCCGTTGTTGAAGATGTCGGAGCTAAACCCAAAGGACAAGCCTCTCCGTCATTAGGCAATTTCAAAAGATAATCGCCTGCTTTGCCGAGCGTGCTTTCAGGATTTTTCGTCATCGCAATGAGCGGAATGTTATATCTTTTGCAATACATTAAAATATCGGACAACTCGCGCGATTCACCACCGTTTGAAATCGCCAAAACGACATCATCGCCCGTGAGCATTCCCAAATCGCCATGACTAGCTTCCCCCGGGTGCACAAAAAATGACGGCGTTCCCGTTGAAGCAAGCGTTGCCGCAATTTTGCGTCCGATATGCCCTGATTTTCCCATACCCGTCACAATCACACGACCTTTGCTTTTTATGATCAAATCTAAAACCTTGCTCAGGTTTTCATCTATTTCGTTTTTCATGATTTCAAGCGCTTCAATTTCGCGATCAATCGCCTTTTGAGCCGCAACAATATCTTTATTTTCAGACATTTAATCAATCTCCAAAGTTCTTGTTCAAATGTATGCCCACTATATCGGCTTTTCTTTCAAAGAGCAAGCCCTTTTTAGCTGTTTTTCCCCCTAACAAAATAATACAAAATATTTCTTCTTGCAAAATCATAAAAAATAGGCTAACATATATCTATCGTTTGAAATCAAACGATGGTGTTACAAGACACATATAATCGCATCACTCCTTTAAAGAGGAGTTTCCGAAATAAGCGCATTTTGTGACGAATAAGGTTAACTGTGCGATTACAGTTCTTGTAGCTCCTCCATTTTGAAGTTTTCAAGATGGATTTTTTATAAAATTATGCTTTTTAGGAGTAACAAAATGAAAAAAACAATTTTTATTTCAGTTTTGATTTTATCTTTCGATGCATTGGCTGTGTGTAATGAAGTCGGTTACTTTGATTGCGGTACAACGGGTGATGTAAAATGGTATGTATCAAATGATCAAAAGACTTTAAGTTTTTCCGGTAATGGAGCTATGGACAATTATGAACAAACTAAAATATTTGACGATAACGGAAAAGAAATTGCCAATATCACAACGGCGCCATGGAAAGATTATACATATCAAATTGAAAATATTGTCATTGCAGAGGGAGTGACCTCTATCGGAGACCATGCTTTTGCCACATTTGAAAACACAAAAAATGTCAGCTTACCGAATACGCTTGAAACAATTGGCATAAAATCATTTAGGAATACAGACAGTTTGTTAGAAGTTGAACTGCCTTCCTCTTTAGTTTCTATTGGTTCAGGAGCTTTTTTAAGCGGCGGATTAACAAAACTTGTTATCCCAGATGGCGTTGAATCAATCGGAGATAACGCCTTTTATAATGCAAAATATTTAGAAAGCCTTGTTATTCCGGCCTCCGTTACAGAAATCGGAAAGAATGTTTTTGGGAAAGGCAAAAATCTAAATCTTATCGGAACTTTTTATTGTGAACAGCCGTCAACAGGAACATCACCTTGCAACAGCGGCTTAGGTGTATCTCAAGACCGTTTTAAGTACTATACCAAAGATCAAAATGGTAACATTATTGTCAATGGTCAAAAATATTCTTCACTAGAAAAACTGGCAAAAGGGGTTGAAGTAAAACGTATTTATACCGTTGAAGAAGCCTCAAAACTTTCCAAGCCGACAGGAAACACATTCAAGCTTCGCTATAAATAACTTGTCAAGGAAAGCAGCCTTAAAGCTGCTTTTCTTTCCATTTTCCGAGATCATCCTGTTGCCAATAATGGCGCTCGATATCATCTGCCTTAAACGCTTTCCACATTTCGCGGGCTTTTGAAAGCTCATCTTCGCTTGCACCGTTAAACACATAAAAAATCCGCTCAAAATTTTCAGATCTTTGAGCCTCAACGGTTGCACCGTCTACCAAAAACAACATCACCGCATCGTTCACATTTTCGTCATCCGATGAGAGATAAATCGGTTGTAACTCGGCATTGCCCTCTTTTTTCACCCCATGCGGCAAAAAGCTTTCTTCATCAAACGTCCAAAGTGCCGTATTGATAAAATCAAGGCGGAGTTCATTGCCCACTTTAATTTTGATTTTTTTGCCTGTTTCATACGCTTTTTGCACAAGTTTCGGCAAAGCCTCTTCCAAAGTGTTTTTCTGTAAATGATAAAAATCAATCCGCTTCATTATTTATTCTCTGTTTTCGGCATCAGTTCCACAAAATAAATTTCCCCTCTTTCATCTTTCAAATCAAAACGCATGGGTTTATTTTCGCTCAAACTTTCTTTGATATAAAACTTTAAGTCATCCGTTTTTGTAAAAACATCGCCGTTGAGTTTCAAAATTTCATCACCTGCCCGAACTCCTTTTTGTCCGGCTTCGCTCAAATCTTCAACGCTTAAGATTTTTCCATCTTCGATATGAAGCCCGAGCTCCTTAAAATTCATACCTTCCGTATTTTGTTGTTGCGGCGCAATTTCTTGTTTTGCCTTTGCTGTTTGCAAAGCTTTGAGCTCCACAAGCTTTTCGCTGATATTTCCGCTTCGCAAAACATTCAAAACGATTTCGCTTTGGGGCGCACGCCATGAAACATCTGTTTCAAAAGCACGTTTTGATTTAATATCCTCCCCCTCATAGCCGATAATAACATCGCCTGTTGTCAAATCATTTTTCATTGCCAGATTTTCATCTTCAATTTCCGTCACAATCAGTGCTTTTTTCCCTTCAACCGTTGTTTCTTTGAGCCCCGCACCTATTGTGCTTCGCACCACCGTGCCCTTGTCTTTTAAGGCTTGATAAATATGCTTCAAATGATTTGACGGAATAGCAAAACCGACATAAAGCGCCTGTCCTTGTTTTGAAAAAATAACCGTATTTAAACCCACAACCTCGCCGACATCATTAAACATCGGCCCACCCGAATTTCCGGGATTGATGGCCGCGTCCGTTTGAATATAGTCATCAAAGGGGCTGTCTTTAATATCTCTTTGAACGGCAGAAACAACACCCGTTGTCACGCTGTTTTTAAGTCCGAACGGGTTGCCGATTGCAAAAATAAAATCACCGGCTTCAAGCATATCCGAATCGCCTAAGGTGACCGGCAAAATATCTTCTTCAGCTTCAATTTTCAACAGCGCCACATCAGATATCTCATCTGTACCGACCAAAGTCGCCTCATATGATTTTTCATCAAAAGTCGTCACCGTAATTTTTTTTGCATTTTCAATCACGTGGTTGTTTGTTAAGATATATCCTTCTTTGCCTGCAACAAAACCCGAACCTAAAAACACAGGTCCGTCACTAAAAAAGACTAAGCTGTTTTCAACGTTTGGCGCGTCTTGTCCTTCTTGAACTTCGGTTGAAATGCTCACCACAGAGGGCATCACTTTCTTAACAACCGGCGCCAAAGTTTCGGCAGCTTCTGCCTTAAAACTCAGCAACAACAAACAAACAACAATCTTTCGAAACATTTTGTGTAAAGTCCTACTTTAATTTGGTTTTGAAATATTTGAAAAAGTCCGAATCCGGTGACAACACCAACGCATTGCCCCCGTTTGCCATTGATTTTCGATAAGCCTCCAATGAGCGGTAAAAGGCATAAAATTCCTCATCAACAGAAGCCGCTTTATTCCAAATATCCGTCGCCTGCCTGTCCCCCTCGCCTTTGATAATCTGCGCCTGCTTTTCGGCCTCGGCAACAATAATCGTGCTTTCTTTATCAGCCGTTGCTCTGATTTGCTGAGCGGCTTGCTGACCTTGCGCACGTGCTTCTTTGGCATCTCTTTCGCGCTCAGCTTTCATCCGGTCATTAATTGCCTGCAAAACCTCAATCGGCAAATCTGCCCTTCTGATACGCACTTCTGCGACTTTAACCCCGATTTGCGCCGCATCGTTTTTCACCGCGCTTGAAATATCGTCCATAATCTGCGAACGCTTTTGAGAAAGCAGTTCTTGAAGCGTGATACGTCCCAAAACATTACGCACCGATGAGTTCACAATTTCTTCTAATTTGCTTTGTGCCTGCAGTTCCGTACGCACGGTTTGATAAAACTTCAGTGGGTCAACAATTTGATAGCGTGTAAAGCTGTCCACATCCAAACGTTTTTTATCACCCAAAACGATTTCTTGCGCCGGCGGATCTAAATTGAGCAACCTAGTATCATAATACACCACATTTTGAATAAACGGTGTCTTAAACTTGAGCCCCGGTTCTTTAATCACACTCATAGGCTCACCGAATTGAAGAACAATCGCCTGTTCTACCTGACTGACAATATAAACCGATTGAGATATCAAAACCACAATCAAAACCACAAGCGCTGATACAATATATCTGATATTTGTTTTTATCATTTGTTTTCTCCTGATTTTAAGGGCAAAATCGGCAACACGTTTGACCCTTTGGCGGAAGGATCAATCACCGTTGTGTCGGATTTTGAGAGCACATCTTCCATCGTTTCCAAATAAAGCCTTGTGGCTGTGACGGTCTTGCCTTGCTTATAAGCATTGTAGACCGATGTAAAGCGCTCGGCATCACCCTTGGCTTTGTTAATCACCGCCTCTTTATATGCCTCTGCTTCCTGCAAACGCTTGACTGCCTCACCTTTGGCTTTCGGCAAAACCTCGTTTCTGTATGCTTCTGCCTCGTTTTTGAAACGCTCTTGGTCAGCCTTTGCGCGCTGAACCTCGTTGAAGGCATCAACAACCTGCTTTGGCGGATCGGCTTTTTGGAGCTTGACACGCACAATCACAATGCCTGCGCCAAAGTCATCCATCAGCTTTTGAAGCTCAGCTTTTGTTTCGTCTTCGACCTTGCCACGATCTCCCGTGATAATCGGTTGCATTTCGGATTGACCGACAATTTCGCGCAAAACGGATTGCGCCGCCACACGCACGGTCACATCAGGGCTTCTCACATTAAACAAATAATCTTTGGCGTTTTTAATTTTCCAAACAACCGTCAAGTTGATGTCCACAATGTTTTCATCGCCGGTTAGCATATGGCTTTCCGTAAATGAATTTAAGGCAACACTTGAATGATTGTTTGTCATATATCTGTTTTGCGAGGTATTTTCGGTGACGCCTAAATTAATGCTTCGTTCTTGGGTCACATTGACCTTAATCACACTTTCAATCGGATAGGGCAAATGATAGTGCAAGCCGGCTTCTGTTGTGTCAACATATTTTCCAAACCTTAAAACAACGCCCTGCTCGCTCGGCTGAACCTGATAAAAACCTGAGGCAAGCCACAAAAGCAAAAGCGCGCCTAAAATCAATTTGATTTGCATTTTGAAATCGTTTTTAACATTGTTCATTTTTGCCACTTTGAAAGGCGAAACAATTTTCATTTTTGAAGTAGCTGTTCCGTTTGCACCCCAATTTTCGGGAGGCAAATCTTCTTCCCATGGGTTGTTCTTTTTTGCCATACCTTTATCCTTAAAATAAAAAATAAGTTGACCACGCAAAATAAAATAATATAAATATATCCTAAAAACAACATTCAAGATTTTAATATCCACACTCCAAAGGGAAAAAACAAAAAATGGCAGATTTAAAGCAGATTGCACAAAAATATTTTGCGCCTGAACACATTGAAAATATTCAAAATTTTGACGGACGCGTGATTGTCACCTTGATTGATACGCCCGAAAACATGGCAAAAGCCGAAGATTTAAAAAAAGAGCTTCTCACTCTTGAAGGTGTTGAAAAAGCAACCGTGATTTTTACGCGTCAAAAAGCCGCTCCTGTCGCCCCCGAAATGGAAAAGTGGCAAATCAAAGGTGTCAAACACATCATCGGTGTTGCATCGGGCAAAGGCGGCGTCGGCAAATCGACAACAGCGATCAATTTGGCTTTGGCGCTTGCCAATTTAGGGCAAAAAGTTGCAATTTTTGATGCGGATATATACGGGCCTTCGCTTCCGACCATGCTCTCTTTTGAAAACACACCGCCGGTTTCGTATGACGGCAAAACATTTGAACCTTTTGAAAATTATGGCATTAAGGCGATGTCCATCGGGTCTCTCATTGACCGCGACACACCGCTTATTTGGCGCGGCTCGAAAGCATGCGGGGCAATTGAACAAATGCTCAAAGAGACAAACTGGGGCGAAATTGACATTATGGTGATTGATATGCCTCCCGGCACGGGCGATATTCAGCTCACACTTTCACAACGCCTTCATTTTGATGGTATTGTCATTGTTTCTACCCCGCAAGATATTGCTTTGATTGATGCAGTCAAAGGGGTGAATATGTTTGAAAAAATAAATGTCAAAATCTTAGGCTTGGTGCAAAATATGGCCTATTATATTTGCCCCGATTGCGGCAAAAAAGCTTATATATTCGGGCAAAACGGCACAAAGCAAACCGCCGAGCGTTTGGGGGAAAAATTTTTAGGTGATATTCCGCTTGATATCAACATTCGCGAAAATGCCGATGCAGGCACGCCGATTGTTGCCGCACTTCCCGACAGCGAACACACAAAAGCCTATGAAAACATTGCTCAAAAGATCATCAAAGCGCTGTGATAAACGGCGCTTTTTTTATATTGAATTTTAAATAAATTTCAATCTTTTTGCCTTATTTTTTATTTGTTTGAAAATGATAAAAAAAATATTTGACAATTTAGACAAATCATAGTAATATGTCGCTATAAGCACATTTATGCAAGGAGAAACCCAATGGCTGACAAATCTTTCTTAGAAAATTTTGAAAATATTGATTTTCAAAACATATCTCTTGTGGATTTGGTTCTCTTAGAAGATAAAGTTAATTCTCTATCTGGTCTTGAAGATAAAGATTTATTGAAAATTGAAGCCATAAAAGAAAAAATTGCTCAAAAATATGGCGAATTCAAGAATTCTCCTGATATTCCCGACTTACGTTTTACGGTGCACGAAATCCGAACAGGTTATAAGCCTGAAGATTTTAGAAGTTGGCAAGAAAAGCCTTCTATTCGTGAAAATAACGGTTGGTCCGGCAATAATGGTTGGAAAATACATTTAGATGTCGTTCCAAACCGTAATCACCCTCTGACCAAAGAGATTTCAGATTTTTTACTTAATCTTGATATTGAACATAAAATTGCTCGTGGCGGTGAAAATGGTAAAGGTATGACGATTTATATCGGAAGTTATGCTGATACAGTTCGCCTTTCAAAAGAAATACAAAACCGTTTTGGCGATAGACTTAACGTTCCGCCTGCTTATACCGACCAAATTGGTATGGAAACCGCATTTGAAAAGACCGTTTATGGTAGATTTGTTCCTGGGGCTAAAAGAGGATTGTACCCTTTAACAAACATAGGAATTGGTCTAATTGACATTCCTCAGACTGGTGACTTGATTAATGAACGTATATGGGGTAACGCAACCTCAGATGATACTCAGCGACGGATTATAGAAAGCGCATATAACCACCATAAGTTGTATGCAAAACTTTTAGGTTCATACTACTATGGCGATGACATCAATGCTTTTGAAGAAAAGTTCTTTGGAAATCGATTGCCTCCGAAAGGGTCCGAAAAACGTTCTCAAATGGATGCTAACGCCGAAATCTTTGAAAATGACCTTAAAACAAATGATCCTAAAACATATGCTTTCATACAAAACCTAAACAAAGGATATATTGCCGTTGATTTTTCAAAATTGCCGGCAGAAAAACAAAATACTGAAATTGTTAATTCTAAAATGAATAATGCAAGGAGAAACCCAATGGCTCACAGAATCTATACCAGAGATGATTTGCAAAAATATCTGGATGATCAAAAAACGTACCTTTTTGATACTACGAAATCTGAAGATTTTGCAAATTTGCATGAAGCTGCAATTGAAGATATTGAAGCTTTCATTAATGGCACGCTTTCCATCACTCCTGATTCTTATGATACAATGGAAACATTTATTCATAATTTTGCCCATTACAAAAAAGACCCCAGAATGATAGCTCTGGAAGCCAAAGCCAAGGCTAAATTAGATGAGATGAAATCACAACGCATTGAAGAGCGTGTCAACGTTCAAATGCCTGATTTAACAAAGCTTAATCTTCACACACGAAATTCTTCTGAAACCGCAGCCATTATCGAAAATGAAAAGAATACGTTAGCCTCTGTTGACGATCGTTTTAATTTTATTTTCGATTCCATCATCAGCGCCTATCGCACCGGCGATAATATCGAAACATTAAATGATTTGATTAAGACCGAATCAGATGTCAAAGTCGCTCAAGCTGTTCAACGCGCCGTTGAACATAACAACGCCGATACTGTTCCGAGCATTCAAAAAGAGGTCATTAAATATGTTTTGCCTCAAGACAATACTCAGGGAGTTGTCCCCCCTGCTAACGAAGGCAACACCGATAGCTCAAGCGCCGATAGCGGAAATACTGATGGTTCTGGTCAAGACGAAAAAAATCCTGATGACAGAAATCCTGACAACAGTAATGACGGCGGTGAAGACAGCGCTCTTATTCCGCTTTACGGGATTGTTTCTTTCCGTGAGCGTCAGTCAGATAACTTTGACAACGAAATTGCCATGCATTTAATTGAGCTTGAAGTTTTGTATGCAGAAGGCAAAATCACAGAGACAGAGCTCAAAGAAACATCTGATATTTTCAATGCTCTTGCAACAATGCGAACATCTTCCGCACTTTCAAGCACCTCCGAGGCTGAGCGCTCGAAGCAACTCGTTTCTGAAGAAGACGAACGCAAGGCCTATGCTTTCATTGAGCAAAAACGTTCCGAAATGAAGCCGCATGAGCTTCAAGTTCATCAAACGGCCATTATTGATAATCTTTTCAATAAGCTTAACACAAACGAATTTGCCGACAGATATGAGCAGCTTGTGACCCCTGAAATTTTAGATACCGCCATTCATTCTTATGAATTGAGAGCCAACAACAAAAGGCTCTCCGAAGATGAAAAGGGGCTTGCCGCAAATCGTTTAAAACAAGCTGTCGAGCATGGCAATGTATTGGTTTCCGATATTGCAAAGCAAGAAGATTTCCACTATGCGGACATCACAAACATTGCAGATGTTTATGATGGTTATACAAAACTGATTACAACTTTGTCATCAAAAGAACAATATAAAGATGAGCATATCAATTATGAAGATGCTCAGGAACAGCTCACAAAACAGATTGCGCCGTATGATGAGCAATATAATATTCCCGATGGCAAGCATCCCGTTTTAACGGCCGAACGTTTGGTCGGCAGATTAAATGCCGCGACAGAGGTTTTTGATCGCTTGGAGTTTAACATAAGCACCTTAGGCGAAGAATTTATAGCTGTCGCTTCAAACTTCAAATTTGCAACCGAATTTGATGATAACGGGCATCCGATTGCTTTTGAAGAATGTATCAAAGACGGCAAAGTTGTTGAAGGCAGTTCTCTTGAAACGCTCTTAAAATTTGCCGCCAACGATGTGATGATGCAAAAGTTAAACACCAAAGAAAAAATCACAGACAAACTCTTGCTCGAAGGCGCAAAAACGCAAGCTTTTGCAACCATGTTTGCTTATGCGAATGCAGAAGAAACAATCCAAAAAGGCTTGCGAGAAAATCCTGATAAATTTACGGATCCGAAATATCGTGAAGCTTTCATCGACAGCTTAAAAGCAAATCAAACGACCGTTTTATCGCCTTTGGCTGTTAAGTTGGCGCAAAATCGCGAGGCCAATAAGGTTGAAACTTTTGCTAATCGCTTAAAATCTCTGCTCGGTGCACAAAACACGCGCTACATTGCGCCGAAACTGATTGCACAAGTTTCAAAAATCGATAAGACGAGCCACTATCAAGATCACACGGATCAAATCAAGAAAAAAGCCTTAATGCGTCAAATCGGCGGTGTGGTGGCTTCAGGCGCCATTGCATACGGCATGAGCTATGGTTTAACAAAGCTCGCCGCCAAATACGGATTGGGTGCGCTCAAAGCCAACACTTTAGCTGCAGGCGGCGCGCTCGGCATGAGCGCCGAATTAGCCGTCGGCACACCGAAAGCGGCCGTTTACGCTCTCGGCGGCGCAGCGGCTGCAACGCTTTCTTATATGGCATTTAAGAAACTATCCGCTTTAAGACAAAAACAAAAATACGGCTTAAAAGAAATGAAGGCTGACATGAAAACACCTCAATTTGCCTCTGCCGTTGTTGCAGGTGCTTGCAGCGGTGCTTCAATCGGCTATGCTTTAAGCGGATGTCCGAAAATGGCTGTGACCTTCGGATATCTTGCAACCTCGAGTGCCGGCATCGGCCGCGCTGTCAGCGCGTATCGAGATATGCGCCTTTCAGGCCACAAGAAGGGCTATGCCGTTGCCATGGCAGCCGTCAATGCCGCCATCGTTCCTCTTGCCGGACATTTTGGGCGTCTTCACGGCATGAGCGGACAAGCAACCGAACGCCTCACCGAAGTTGCAAATGAAGCACAAACCAAAACATTTCATAACAACCCTGCCGAGGCCGCAAAAGAAGGTTGGGTTGAAACCCAAAGGCTTGATCCTGCCGAAGAATTTTATTTGGTTGAACACCAAGAAGTCGGCCCGTATCATAACTATTCTCAAGAAGCCCTTGACCAAGCTTTGCTCAGAGAAGACGGCATTCGTTTCAGTGAGTTCTTAAATCAGGGTCAAGGCGGCTTGCATGTTCAGCCTGACTATCAAAACGGGTTGCCGGGGTTGATGCATGATGCTCAATTGCATGACAACGCCATCGAGGCCTTAAACAAAGCCGCTTCCATGAGAGGAAACGAGTGGATGAACACCCTAGGCGCTGATAGAGCAACCGTCACGCCAAACAGCGAGATTTTGTTCTACAAACTCTATCAACAAGCCGTTCTTCACCCGAAAGATTCGCAAGTTGTCGACACATTTAAGTCATTGCTGGAAGGCAATATAGATTCAAACGGTTTGTCCGTTATTCAAAGCATGGAAGATAAAACAAGCACTTTAGGTCATGTTTTGTCTGACCATAACAGCTACTCTTATAAAACGGAAATTGACCCCGGCTATGCGCTTGATCATTCTTCGAGAAATATCTTTGCGCGTTTTGCAAGAGAGCATATTTTGCAGCCTTTGTCTGCAGCCGGCGCCATGATTTTTGAAGGTGTCCGCAAAGTGAAAGATAATCTTCGTCCCGGATCGCGCGACGATATGGATATCCACGAAAGAACCATCATCGGCTATCAGGATAAAGAAGACAAAACGGATAAAACTGACGCGGCTCATATCAACGACAAGCCTGTTGACGAGAAACCTGTTGACGAGAAACCTGTTGACGAGAAGCCCGTCGATGAAAGACCTGTTGATAATCAGTCGAAGGATGCGGCTCTGATTGAAGAATATAAGATTGTTCACGGTGTTGAGCCGAGTGAAGCCGAAAAAGCGCGTTATCTGCTCCTTGTTCAAGCTGAATATGAAAGAGCTCAAGCCTGTGGGGCAACCAACGCAGAAAATCTTGAAGATTTTCTTCAAACACGCATCAATCTCTTCAAGCTTACTGTTGATGAAAAAACTGCTTTAAGTGCCAAAGAAATCATTGAAAGCAAAAAAGTCACCCTTACAAGTATGACGGACGGCACAGAAGTTGATCCTCAAAATATCACACTTCTTCATTTGGGTCGTGTTGCAGAATTATTAAAAAAGGAAAAGTCTGAAAAAGAAAAATCCGAACAGGAAAAATCCGAAAAAGAAAAGTCTGAAAAAGCCATTATGGAAGAATATAAAATTGTTCATGGCGATCAACCGTCTCCTTCTGAATTTATCAGATATATGTCTCTTGTTTCAGCAGAATATAGACAAGATAAAAATCTTGGTAAAACAACGGCTTCCTCTTTTGAGGAATATGTTCAAAACCGTGTGAAACAGTTCAAAGAATCTTACGGCGATCAATACAACGAGCGTGCAAACACAACTCGTGAAACAATGCGGAAAACAAATCTTTCGTTCGAGGGAAAGCCCTTGGAAAGTAAAAATGTTACCATGAGGCATTTTTCCCTGTTGGCAAGGGTTGATAAACATGCCGGCAAATATAGTGAGGTTACTGCCGCACGAGACACTAAAAGAGCTCCTACTGCTCAAGGAAAACATGATAAGCCTAAAAATGGTACTCTTGAGCTGACGACGCTCACAACCTCAGGCCAAACCAAAAATAAAGGCAAGGGTCAACACACTGATGGTTTGCCGAAATCCGGCGGTCGTTCAAAATAATTTTGCTCGAAAATTAAGCCCCTGTTTTTTAAGGGGCTTTTTCTTATTTCTTGTCAATCACGATTGTGTCCGGCGCAAATTCATAATAAATCAGCGCAATAGCTGCTAAGCCGACCAAGATATAAACAATTCGTGATAAAATACTCATATCGCCGAAAATCAAGCTGACAAGGTTGAAGTTTGCCACCCCGATCAATCCCCAGTTGATACCGCCGATAATCGTGAGCCATAAGGCAATTTTTGAAAGATAATACATATATGTTTCTCCTTTTTTGATAAAAAATGTTTTATTTTTCTGCCTTTTGTGATATATGAACGAAAAACTGTTTTTCAAGGAACGGACGATGTATAGCGAAAAATTTTTGAAATTTATTCAGATGTGGGAAGAAGATTTTGCCATTGCCAAAACAATTGATGAAAAGGTTTGTATCGATCGTGACGGCAACCCGATTCCGTGGTATACATATCCTGCCATTGAATACCTTTCACAGTTTGATTATTCAAGCAAATCCGTTTTTGAATTCGGGGTCGGAAATTCTTCTCTTTTTTGGGCAGAGCGAGCTCAAAAAGTCACTTCCGTAGAAGATAACTTAAAATGGTTTGAAAAATGGCAAAATGAGCTCAAACACCCTCACCTCTCCGTTATCTGGCGCGATGAGGGCGAAATTTATGAAAACGCCATTTTAGAAACCGAAGAAAAATATGATGTCATCATCATTGATGGCAAACGCCGTTTTCAGTGCGCCGAAACAGCACTCAAACGCTTAAACAAAGGCGGTATGATTATTTTAGATGATTCGGATCGCATCAACACGAGCGTTGAATATCAAAAAGCCGTGACCATCTTAAAATCTGCCGATTTGCTCCAAGTTGATTTTTATGGCTTTTGCCCGATGAACAACTACACCAAAACAACCTCTGTCTTTTTTGACCGAACATTTGACTTTCAATCCAAATTCGACGTTCAGCCGATTAACGGTTTAGGTAATCTTTGGTCACTTTCAAGACGCGAGCGGAAAAAACTTTATAGCGAGCAAAAATAGAAAGTGAGGTCTTACTTATATCTAAGCTTAAACGTATTCCCCGTTTTCTTGCTCACTTTTTCCGCCTCTTTAACGGTATAGATACGCTTTGGAATATATTTTCCTTGTGCTAAATCATCAAGCGAAGCATAAAATTTACCATTAAATTCAAAAGCAAGACCATTTTTAGCCTTTAGCGCAATTTCATCACACTGTGCTTTATCGGTGCATGCTTGCTCTTTAACAAGTAATTCGGCATTGGCATAATATGTGCCGTCTACCTCATAAACACCTGTATTTTTATCTTTTGTAAAAGGTTTTATTTTAGAAACATAATCACTGTTATGTTCGCCAATCAAGTTTGAACAACGATCTTGACTTGTGTCTTCGCAATATATGACAAGATGATCTTCATTATAGCCACTGACAAAAGAATTTTCGCCGATAGATGTAATGTTGCTTCCTAATATGATTTTTGTTGCACTTGTCCAGTAAAATGCACTATCACCAATTGTTTCAACCGATTCTGGAAGGATAATGGCATTCGTAGAGGATGTCCAAGCAAGTCCCCAAGCATTTACTGTTTGAAGTGTTTCAGGAAGTTCTATATTTCTTGCGTCTGCAAGTGATTGATCGTTTATGTATTCAATCGGTGCAGAAATGGTAACATTAGGAGCGGACATCCCGTAAACGGCGTAAGCTCCAATATTTTTTAAGTTTCCGCCAATATCAACATTTTGAATTTCTCGATCAAAATCAGCCCATGGTGCCCTAGCTCGATATCTACCTTGATCAGAATCCAAATATCCATGAAATGATTCTGCCATATATCCGTCGCCTGTAATATTTAATGTTTTTGTTGTTTTATCATAACTCCAAGTACAACTTGACGTGTAGCTTCCGTTTTCGTCAATAGGTCCGCAATTGCCGGACGTTTGTGCATTTGCATTAAAACTTAAAAGCAGCCCTAAAATAAAAACTATTTTTTTCATATTTTTTCTCCGTACAAAATAAAAAAAATCACTTCAGAAAATTCCAAAGTGGGAGCTAGATGAACTGTCAAAACGCAGTTTCTTTTATTCGTCACAAATGTGCTTATCTCAAGAACTCCCTTTTAAAGGAGTTTATGTTTTGAAAGTGTCATCTAACACCGCAACCATTTTGGTTACATTTTGATTATGGCATTTTTAAAGTGAAATGTCAACGAAAAAATCCCTGTCCATGACAAGGATTTTTTATTGTTGTTCGGGCTTAAAAAATTTCATCTGAGATGGGGCAAAAACAAACTTTAAATCAATTTCACCATTGCTTTAATCATATTATCCGCGCCTTCACAAACTTCTTTGATGGAAGATGCCAACATATAAGCCGGTGTTGTTACAACTTTGCGCAATTCGTCAACACAAACATCAACAACATCTTTGTTTTCGTGCACGGCACCTGTGCGCTCAATGGCCGCCGCCACACCTTTGTCGTTGCCGATTGTCACATGCACGCCTTTTGAGCCTAAAACTTTGGCAATCACCACAGGTGCAATACACATGGCTCCAATCACAACGCCTTTTTTGTTGCTTTCTAAAATCGCCTTTCGCACACTGCTGTTAACATCACAACTCACGCCTGAAACGCTAAAATCGCACCAGTTAATCACAGCGCCCAATCCACCGGGGAAAACAATCGCATCATAATCACTCGGGTTATAATCTTTCAAATCCAAAATATTGCCTCTGGCCAAACGCGCACTTTCAACCAAAACATTTCGTTCCTCGCTTGTTTTTTCACCTGTTAAATGATTGACGACGGCGGCTTGTTTGATGTTTGGAGCAAAACATTGATATGTAAATCCTAAACAGTCAATTGCAAGCATCGCACATGTTGCCTCATGAATTTCCGAGCCGTCTGCTCTGCCGCATCCTGACAACACAATCGCAAATTTCGGATTTTTTTTCATGTTTATAATCTCCCCTCTTCTTTTAATTTTAGTTGATTTATCTTATATCAGCGATATAATACTGTCAACTTTCAATTTAAATGGGACTTAAAATAAAAAAATGGAATATCAAGAAGCAACCTTAAAAAACGGTCTTAAAATCATCACAAGCAATCGAGAGGGCATAGAAACTGTATCGCTCGGGCTCTGGGTCAACACCGGCTCAGCCTATGAAACGATTGCAAACAACGGTATTTCACACTTTATTGAGCATATGGTTTTCAAAGGCACAAAAAAACGCAACGCCTTGCAAATTTCCGAAGATATTGAGAATGCCGGCGGGCAAACAAATGCCTATACCTCGCGTGAATTTACGGCTTTTTATGCCAAAATGCTCAAGTCAGATATTGAGCTTGCCATTGATGTGATTGCCGATTTTGTTGCTGCACCGACTTTTGACAGCTCAGAAATGGCCAAAGAAAAAGAGGTCGTTATTCAAGAGATTAAACAAGGCATTGACACCCCTGATGACGCCATTTTTGATTATTTTCAAGAAGATGCCTTTAAAAATCTTCCTTTGGGGCGCACAATTTTAGGTCCTGAAAATACTGTCAGAGGCTTTAATGCAGATCTTATGCGCGCTTATATGAGCACCCATTACGGAACAGATAATATGATTGTCGTTGCGGTCGGCAATTTAGACCATGATGCCTTTGTGAAAATGGTTGAGGACCGATTGGGAAGCTATCCGCACAAATCTTCTTTTCGCATTGAACCGCAAACATACACCGGCGGTTTCACCGTCCAAAAACGCGACATTGAGCAAGCTCATGTCCTCATCGGTTTTAAGGGGCTTGAATATAAAAATCTGATGTATTACCCCGTCTCGATTTTCTCGACCATCTTCGGCGGAGGTATGTCTTCGCGCCTTTTCCAAGAAATCAGGGAAAAACGCGGTCTTGTGTACACGGTATACAGCTTCACAAATTCGCATACATCAAACGGTCTGTTCGGTATTTATGCGGGCACAACGGCAGATGAATTGAGCGATTTGATCCCTGTTGTGGCAGATGAAATCAAAAAGGTTTGCAATGAATATGTTTCGGATATTGAGCTCAAGCGTGCTAAAACACAACTTAAAGCAAGCATGCTGATGGCCTTAGAGAGTTCGTCTTCAACAGCAGAGGTAATTGCGCGCCAAAGCCTTATCCACAATCGCATTATTCCAACGGAAGAAATCATCAAAAATGTTGATGCTGTCACAAAAGAAGATATTCAAAAAGCAGCTCAAATGCTGTTTTGTTCAAACCCGACATATACCCTGCTCGGAAACCTAAAAAAATATCCGTCTTATGAAGATTTGAAAAACAACCTTCGTTTTTAAGCCTTTGTTATGAAAGTTGTGCTAACCTGCACTCAATGATGAAAGGAAACATTTATGTCACGTGCTGAAGATATTTTTCAAAAACTGATTTATTTCGGTGAAGATGCCTTAGATGAATTTATCTTAAATTTGCAAACGGAAGAGTTGTTTTTAGATTTCAAGATTGCCATGTCAGACGGCAAAAATTTCAAAACGCTCCATAAAGATGACCGTCGCAATTTAGCCAAAGCCATTTCAGGTTTCGGCAATTCCGAGGGGGGCGTGATTGTTTGGGGGGTAAGCTGTTCGCGCGATGTTGAAATCGGCGATGTTGCCAAAGCCAAAGTCAAAGTTCAAAATGTCCATCGCTTTTTAAGCTGGCTTGAAAACGCCATTTCCGGTTGCACCATTCCGAGCCACAACGGGGTCAGAAATCATATCATCAGTGCAGATAAAAACGGTGACGGATTTGTTGCAACATACATTCCGAAATCAGAGCTCACACCTTTAATGACTTCTTCAAACAGCACGATTTATATTCGTTCCGGCTCAAATAATGTTCCTGCGCCCTATGCCGTCATTGCCGGCATGTTCGGCAAACGCCCTCAGCCAAACATTGAGCTTTTTTTGGAAGATAAAAACATTGAAGTTTTTGAAAATATTGATGAAGATATGCTCTACCCCAAAACGATAGACAATCCGCCCGAAAAATATGTTAAAATCAGTTTTTCTGTCATTGCACACAATCAGAGCAACGCCATTGCCAAAGAGCTTTATTTTTCCTGCACAACGGAAGAAACGGGCAGCGAATATAACAAAGTTCGTTTCTTAAATTATAATCAAATGGATGCTCTTTCCGGTATCGCCGGACATTTTAATTTAATGACAAAACCAGAAATGCGCCTTCCTCCGCGCGGCAAGCTGAAGTTTACAAACATGCAGATTATTTTATCGCCGTTTGCCGAAACCGATTTTTGCCTAAACGGTGTGATTGGTGCCGAAAATGCTACCCCGAAAGACTTTCGTTTGTTCATGACGAAAAACCAGCTTCGCTCATTTGTGGCTAAAGTCTTGAAAAATGAAGATTCGACCGAATCTTTGTTGCATGAATTCTTTACCGATTTTTTAAGGAGCGCTTAAAATCGTGTTTCCCCGCGTTGAAATATATACAGACGGTGCTTGCTCGGGCAACCCCGGAATCGGTGGTTGGGGCGTTATTTTGCGCTATAGACAAACCGAAAAAGAGCTTTCCGGCGGTGAGCTCAACACCACCAACAACCGTATGGAATTAACCGCCGTGATTGAGGCCTTAAAAGCCCTCAAAACAAAATGCAATATCACCTTATATACCGATAGCAAATATGTGATGAGCGGCATCACCGAGTGGCTTGAAAATTGGAAGAAAAACGGTTGGAAAACATCAAATAAAAAAGGAGAAGTCAAAAACATTGACCTCTGGCAAACTTTAGATGAGCTTGTTAAACCCCATGAAATCCGCTGGGTTTGGGTGAAAGGCCATGCCGGACACGCTGAAAATGAGCGTGTTGACGCCTTAGCGCGCAACGAGGTTCAAAAATTGAAAGAAAATCAATAGCTTTCGTTTTATTTATAGCGAAGCATAAATTTATTGCCTGTTTTTTTAGAAAGCTTTGTTGCTTCTTCAATTGAGTAAATGCGTTTTTGCGCAATGGCACGATTGTTTTGCATATCCGATGAATTTTTATACCTCATACCGTTCAAAACATAATTTTCGCCACTTCTAACATATGAAACCAATTTTGTTATATACGCATCTTTGTCCAAATTTGTGCACATTCCTGACAAGCAATATATTGTTGTTTGATTTCCATTGCCGAATTCTTCTTGCTGCGTGGTCTCTATTTTCCCGATAGCATAAAAAGGACGATTATCGCTCACTTCTATCCCATTTCCGATGTCAACCGTTTCAAGTGAGCTGGTCCATGCAAATGCGGCATAACCAATAGATGCTACTGAATCAGGTATAACTAAATTTGTTAGCTTTTTTACCCTGTCAAAAGCCTGAATACCAATACTTGTTAAGCTGTTCGGTAAAGAAATGTCCGTGACATGATCCAATCCTTGAAATGCCCTTTGTCCTAAACTTATGACACCTTCTTCCACTTTAATATTTTCCAGCTGGTTGCTATATTTTCCCCACGGAGCTGTAGTTCGTGCCTGAGCTGAATGTGGATTATGCTCATCATAATAAGGATTATCTTCGCATTCAGTGTAATTTTCCATATTTCCTTGTCCTGAAATCACCAGCGTCTTACCATCAGAAGAAACAGACCATGAAACATCTCCCGTTGTTCCGCAGTCAAGCCAATCCGGCTGATTGCAATCTGCCAAAGAAACTTTTGGAGCAATAAAGTATAACATTAAAATCAAAAACTTTGTTCTCATAATTTTTCCTTTCTGTTATTTAGGTTTCATAAAAAAACCACTTTAAATCAAAACCTAAAGTGGGAGCTAGAAAACTGTCGTGGACAGACACTCTTATTCGTCATATATCATGCTTATTTCGAGAACTCCCGAACAGGAGCCTTTCCACGAAAAGTGTTTTCTAGACACCACAACCATCTCGGTTGCTTTTTTATGATAGCACATTTTGTTTTTTTTGCAAGACATTTAAAAAAAATCATTTATATTATTGCTATATTTGATAAAAGAGGTTCAGAAATATGCCGATTTACAATACCATCATTGAAAATATAAAAGGGAGACACATCAATCTTCTTTCCTCAAATAAATACGCATATTTTAAAAAAAATATGCTTGTCAAAAATGAGCATTTTCAAAGCATTGATATTCAAACTGAGACTTTTCCTGATGGCGAACATCATTGGATTCTTCAAAATGTTTCAAAAATTAAAGGAAAACCTGCGGTTTATGTTTGCGGCACAATAGATGATGAGGCAATTTTTGAGCTTTATAATATTGCTTCAACACTCGTTCGCGAACAATGCTCTTCTTTGCATCTCGTGCTACCGTATTTTGGCTATTCGACAATGGAGCGCGCCACAACAGAGGGAGAGGTCGTCACAGCCAAAAACATTGCCAAAATGCTCAGCTCTCTGCCTCTTTCCCCTGAGGGCAATTTTATTTATATGGTTGATCTTCATTCTTTTGGCACGCAATATTATTTCGAAGACTCGCTTCATCCGGTTCACCTTTCTGCCAAAAATGTTGTCAAACGGATGATTTCAGATTGCGGATCTGATGTCGTTTTGGCCTCGGCTGACATGGGGCGCGCCAAATGGATTGAAAAATTGGGTGATGAATTAAAGCTTCAAACAGCGTTTATCATGAAACGTCGCTTAGACGGCATTCATACAAACGTTGAAGCCTTGAATGCGGACGTCAATGGCAAAAATGTTGTTATTTTTGATGATATGATCAGATCCGGCTCGTCTATCATTAAAGCGGCAGAAGCTTACAAATCCGTCGGTGCAAAAGATGTCTATGTTGCTGTTGTTCATGGTGTTTTTACGCCTCAAAGCATTGAAAAAATGCAAAATTCAGACCTTATCAAACAAATTCTTGTCACAAACTCACACCCGAACGCCCTAAAATATCAAAGCGAGTTCATCAGGGTTTATGACATCTCTCAAGTTATCTCTGAAGGATTGGTTTTATAAAATCAACGGCTGATACCATAAAATGTATCAAGCCCATGCGTATGATTATAGATAATTTGCTGACGGGTAAAAAACTTCTTACCATCTTTAATACAATCACCGCAAATCGGTGGCAAACCATAAAGCCTTTTTGCTTCTAATCGAAAACGCGTTAAATCCCTAAAATCTCCATCTGCTCGCTGTTGCATAATACACCCTGTGTTTGTGCAATGCGAACCAAGGTTTTCTTCTGTGTGCGCACGCCCCTCTTTTGCAAGACCGATACAATGCCCGAACTCGTGCATCAAAACAGTTTTGAAGCCTTCCAAATCAAATTCGTTTCCTTTGATAAATCGCGCTGTTGAAACAATCGAAAATGCGTTTTCTTGCGAATATCCCAAGCAATAGTTCAGCCCTCTGGCATATAAGTCTTTTTTTGTGACTAAAATCTGCCATTGAGGAATTGTTTTGGTGTATGGGTCTGAAATAAAATCGTCAGCCAACTGTTCAATCGAAATTTGCCCTGTGCGCTGAAAGCGCCCTTCTTGCTGTGAGCGGAGCTGTGCGGTTTTAATATACCACTCAACGCTTTCGTGATGACCTCTTCCGTTGCTCCAATTACCCAAAATCTTAATCGGATAATTCGCTTTAAATTCCGGAAAACAATCCATCATCTCACCCAAGGCATCTTTGAGATGCGGGGCAAGAACATCCATACCTTGCTCATAAAGAACATATATATTTTTAATCGTCGGCATGGTTTATTCCTTTTCAAACTGATTTATGATAACAAATTTTTTTCTATAAAACAAGTGTTTTATCACCCCCTCTCTGACCACCAATAAAAAAAGGCACCTCAATGAACTGTACCCCAGAGTTTGGACAAGTAAAAAAGTCCCGCGGGCGGCTCATCAGGAGGCGTTCAACAAATGGCATCGGCGTTGAGCCGGTGTCATTTTGTTTAAGTTCCACTGACTACGCTCATTATTATAATAATCAA
>JAFVFH010000012.1 GCA_017475525.1 Alphaproteobacteria bacterium
CGCCGCTTGAAAATGTGACATTTGCCAAAGACACTGCCTTGACCGAAATCGGGCGATGGACTTTTCTGGGGACGAATATCACAAGTATTGATCTTCCGGATACTGTCACAAGTATCGGTTGGGATGCTTTCAGTGGATGTTCCCAATTGACACATTTATCGATTCCAGATAATGCACAGATTCCCGCAAGTGCATTTAATGGTGTCAAACTCAGCGATTTGAGCATCAGTGCGACGCAACTTGAAAATTATCTCAAAGCCGGCGGCGGATTTTTGGATAACCCTGATTTGGTTAAAATCAAATGCACGAGCGGTAATTGTAAAGAGGTTTTAGAAACATACGGCAACGGAAAATATGCGGCTTATGGCGCCAGAGTGCGTTACGGGTCTGTCAAAAACGGAGATGGCAGTACAACATATTTTGATGATGATGGCAATGTCGCTTATTATAAAGGCAAACGTATCTACACCATTGAAGAAGCAAATGCCGTCACAAAACCTCAAGGAAATACTTTTAAGCTTCGATATAAATAAGGCAAAGCCCGCTTGAAAGCGGGCTTTTTCTAAGATTAATCGCGTCTGGATGCTTCTTTCGTGAAAATACGAAGCTGAATGGATTTTTTGAGCGAAAATTTCGTGTCGGTAAAAATCCAAAGGTCTGCGATGGCCTGTGTAAGCTCTTTGTCTGATAAGCTTTGAGCTTCTTTTGCATATTTGCGCTTTAGGATTGTATCCCATGTCAAAAGCAAAAGCGCAATCAGTGCAAGAATGCAAGAAATAATTTGTTTTGCCATAAATATTGAGTTTTAAGATAATTCATTTCTAAAGATAAAATATAAGATAACAGGCGATTTGTCAATAAATTTTCAAAAAATGAAAAAAAACTCTTGATTCTTTCTTTTTTTTAGAATATTGATATCTCGTCTTATAAAAATGCGGCCGTGGCGAAATTGGTAGACGCGTAACGTTGAGGTCGTTATGAACTAAGTTCATGGAGGTTCAAGTCCTCTCGGCCGCACCATTTAAGAAGAACTTCTTGCAGTTATCACACATTATCAGTTAAAGGAGGTCTGCCATGCTTAGAATTTATAAATCAGAAGATGGTGGCAGGCTTGTGAAACTCAAAAAAAACAAAGTCACTTCACTTTCTTGGTATAATCTCATCAATCCTGATGATGACGAGCTCTTAAAAGTTGCCGAGCAATTAAGACTCGATTTTGATATGCTCAAAAACGCTTTGGACTTAAACGAGCGTTCCCGAGTCGAATTTGAAGATAATGTTCTCTCGCTCATTGTGAATTTGCCGCTTTTGGATGATGACGGGCAGTTTGATACTCTGCCTTGCGGTTTGTTTTTTACCAAACGCAATTTTATGACCATTTGCACGCGTGATAATCGTATTTTAAGCTCGTTTAACAAAAATACGGCTAAAAACTTTGATACACGTGAACGCGGGCGCTTCTTGCTCATTATCCTTTCAAAATGCACACAGTTTTATTTGAAATATTTGGCTATTTTGAATCAAAAAACGGAAGAAATTGAATATTCCCTTCGTAAAACGACAAACAATAAGGCGCTTTTCGATTTAATGGAAATTCAAAAATCGCTCGTTTACTTTACAACCGCTTTGAAAGATAACCATGTTGTGCTCTTAAAATTACTCAGAATGCTCCGCTCAAAAGCATTTGCCAATGTGATTGCCTTCACGGAAGATGATATGGACGCATTAGATGATGTGATTGTTGATAACAAACAAGCCATCGAAATGGTGGATATGCACCGTTCGATTTTGGAAGGCATGATGGATGGTTTTGCCTCTATCATCAACAACAACTTAAACCTTGTGATGAAGTTTTTAGCCGCCATCACAATTATTTTATCGATTCCGACAATGTTGGCTTCTTTTTGGGGAATGAATGTGCCTGTGCCTTTCGCGACATATCCCTACGGTTTTGGGGTCGTGATTGCCATTTCTGCCGTTTTGACAATCCTTGCAACCATTTTCTTTAAGAAAAAAGGTATGTTTTAGAAAAATCTTGTATATTTTTAAGCAAATATACTGGTTTTTATTAAAAAAAAACTTATAATCGGCTTAAACAAAACGAAAAAAGGATAAAAACATGATTTTAGGTTTGTTTGTGGCTTTAGCCGCCTTTGTGGCTGATCAGCTTTCAAAATTTTATGTTTTTCAATTTGTGATGGAAAACGGATCGCCATATAAGGTTTTTGATTGTTTTAACATCGTTTCGGCTTTCAATAAAGGTGTCAGCTTTTCAATGTTTGATAACGGCGGAAATGCAGGCAGGGTCATTTTGATTGTGTTCGCATTGGCAGTTGTTGCCTTTTTATTGCATTGGATGAAAACGGAGGTTTCGCGCTTTGTGCAAGTCTCATTGGGGTTTATTGTCGGCGGCGCACTCGGTAATGTGGCTGACAGATTGCGCATGGGTGCAGTTTATGACTTTTTAGATTTTCATTACGGCGCATATCATTGGCCGGCTTTTAATTTAGCAGATACATTTATTTGTGTCGGGGCATGTTTGATTATTTTGCATGCAATGTTTAACAGAAATAAAATTTCATTAAAGGAGATTAATAAATGAAAAAAAATATAGCACTTTTATTGACCGTTGTTGTGATGTTGTCAGCTTGTTCAACAATGAAAAAATGGCTTGGACTGAACAAAACAACACCCGATGAAACCAAAATTGAAACGCGTGCACCGCTCGTTTTGCCGCCGGATTTTGATGATTTGCCGGAATAGTATATTAAACTTTAAGATGAATAAACTCCTGTATTATATTGTTTTTGCGTTTTTTGTTTTTGCATTTTCTGCTCATGCAAAACTTTTTGATGCGCACGAATTTGAACTTTCAAATGGTTTGAAAGTTGTGGTGGTTGAAAACCACAAAGCACCGATTGTGAAAATGATGCTTTGGTATCAAGTCGGGGCAATGGATGAAAAAGCCGGAAAAAGTGGTTTGGCGCACCTTTTGGAGCATTTGATGTTCCGCGGTACATCAAAAGTGCCGGCATCTGCTTTTAATGATATTATGCTCAAAAACGGGGTGGATTTTAATGCATTCACAAGCTATGATTTTACGGTGTATCACGCACTTGCCGATGTGTCGCGCATAGAGCTTGTTTTGGCCTTGGAAGCAGACCGAATGACGGGGTTGAAAATCAATCAGGAGGCTTTTGAAGGCGAACAAAAAATTGTCTATCAAGAACGTCAGCAACGTGTTGAAAATAACCCAAAATCGAGATTCTCGGAAGAAATGCATCAGATTTTATGGAAAAACACGCCTTATGAACACCCCGTTTCGGGAACTTTGGCAGAAATTAACGACTTTATAGCAGAAGACGCACTCAATTTTTATAACACATTTTACGCACCGAATAATGCACTGTTAGTCCTCTCGGGCGATATCACAATGCAAGAAGCAGAATTTCTGGCTCAAAAATATTTTGAAAAAATCCCTTCAAAAGCATTACCCGAAAACAGAAAAATGACTTTCAAAGTTGAAGACGAGGGTGTTTATATGGTCTTTAAGGATATGGAAGATGTGGCAAATACGAAACTTTCAATCTCGTACATCATTCCATCAATGACGGAAAACACAAAGCAAGCATTTGCCTTGAGCGTATTTTCCAGTTATTTCGGAGAGGGCGGAAGTTCATATTTAGAGCGTGAATTGGTTGAGAAAAAGAAGTTGATTTCGGCTTCATCTTCGGTCGATGTTTTTTCGAGAGGATCGGGCGTTTTTCAAATATCCGCATTGCCTTTCGAAGGTGCTAACAGTGTTTTAAGCATCAAACTTTTGGAAGACTCTTTGAAAAAAGCCTTAAATGAACTCACAGAGGCAAAGCTTGAAAAAGAAAAGAAAAAAATGCTTTCAGGTTTGGTATACACACAAGATAATCCTTCAAACGCGGCATATTTGGTCGGACTGTTCGTAAGCTTGGGGCTTGGTTTAGAAAAGCTTGAAAATTATGCTGATGAAATCAAAGCCGTTAAGCTTGAAGATATAAAATCTGCTATCACACACATGCTAGAACATTCTAAAACTCTTAAAACGGTTTTGAAACCGAAGGAAAATGCCAATGAATAAAAAATCATTTTTGCTTGTGTGTAATCTCTTTTTTATCGCTTTGGCGATTTGTGCTGTTTGTGTGTTTTTGAATAAAAAGGATACTTTTGATGCACATCGTTTGGTTCAAGATTCCATTTTCAAGGAAAAAACATTTCAAGCCGATGTGAAGGAAGTTGTTTCTCAAAAAGGTATCAAAGCTTGGCTGTTGAGCGAAAAAAGTGTGCCGATTGTAGCGCTTGATTTTCGGTTCAAAAAATCAGGCTATGCATTTGATAGACAAGGGAAATTCGGTCTTGCGATGCTGACTGCCGGTATGCTTGAGTATGGCGCGACGCAAATGAACAATGATTTGTATCATAATTTACTTGAGGAAAACGGCATAGAATTCGGTTTTGATGTGTCGGCAGAAAATTTTAACATCTCAATGGTGACACCGACCGAAAATTTATCTGTTGCAACAGATTTATTAAAACGCATTTTAACAAAACCTGTTTTTAAAAATAAGAATCTTGAGCTGATGAAAAAAAGGCAATCGGAATCCTTAAAAATGAAAAAAGAAAGCCCTGAAAAGATGCTGGCTGAAGAGGTGAAAAAAACCTTTTACGGCAATCACCCGAAAGCTCGAGATAGCTATGGTAAAATCGAAGATATCAACAAAATCGGCCTTCAGGATTTGTATGCCTTTGTTTCAAAGCATTTTGTTTCGGATCAGCTGGTTGTTGCAATGGCAGGTGATATTTCCGTCTCGGATGCTAAATTCTTGCTTGATGAGGTGTTTGGTTCTTTAAAAACACACGACGATGTCCAAAGCCTTGAAAAACCGGAGCCGAATTACATTTTTGAAGAACACAATATCGAACGAAAAATGCCTCAGGTTTTAAGCAGTTTCTTAGCTGAAGGAACAAAACGTTCGGCTCAGGATTTTTATGCGCTTTATATTGCAAATGAAATTTTTGGTGGTTCAGGCCTGTCTTCAAGGCTCAATTTAGCAGCGCGCGAAAAGGAAGGGTTGACATACGGCGCATACACTTATTTGGATCCGCAAAAAGATGCGCCGAGTATCAGAGGAGGCTTTGCCACATCAAAACAAAACTATGGAAGAATGAAAGAAATTTTGCTTCAAGAGTGGCAAAAAATGGCAGAATCCGGTGTGAGCGCAGAAGAATTTCAAGCCATTAAAGACAATATGCTCACCTCGTTTAATTTAAGGTTTCAATCAATTTCGGATATTGCCGCGCAACTTTTATATATGCAAAAAGAAAATTTAGGCATAGACTTTTTGCAAAAACGGAACGATTATGTTAAAAATGTCACGCTTGATGAAGTCAATGCGGCAGCTAAAAAATATTTTAAGAACTTACCGTCAATGCTCACCATTGGCAACAACTAAAGGAGAATATATCAAATGTTTCAATCAGATAAAAACAAGACAAAAGCTTGGAAAAAGGTCGAAAGTGAATATAAACGCTTTAAGAAAATTCAAATGCGCGATTTGTTTGAAAAAGATGAAAAGCGTGCGCAAAAATATACGTTAGAACTTGAAGATTTGACATTTGATTATTCAAAGAACAGATTTGACGAGGGTGTGTTAGAGGCTTTGCTCAATTTGGCTAAAGAGCGCGGTGTTGAACAAAAGCGTGATGACATGTTTAACGGCTCAAAAATCAATTCTACCGAAAGCAGAGCTGTTTTACACACAGCTTTGAGAAACCGCTCGAATAAAGCCGTAAAAGTTGATGACAAAAATATTATGCCACAAATCAATGAAGTGCTCACGAAAATGAAAAAGTTTTCTGATGCCGTGCGTTACGGGCAGTTTAAGGGTTATACTGGTAAAAAGCTCACAAATATTGTCAATATCGGCATCGGCGGTTCTGATTTAGGGCCTGTGATGGTTTGCGAAGCGTTGAAAAAATATTGGATGAAAGGCATTAATTGCTATTTTATCTCAAATATTGACGGTACAGCTGTGGCTGAAACCTTAAAAGACTTGGATCCCGAAACAACGCTCTTTATTGTGGCTTCTAAAACATTTACGACGATTGAAACATTAACAAATGCAAAAACTTGTCGCAAATGGCTCGTAGATGCCTTGGGCGAACACGCGGTTGACAAACATTTTGTTGCGCTTTCAACCAATAAAGAAAAGGTTGAAGAATTCGGTATCAATCCTGAAAATATGTTTGAATTTTGGGATTTTGTCGGCGGCAGATATTCGCTTTGGTCTGCCATCGGACTGATTATTTGTATTGCCGTCGGTTTTGAAAATTTTGAAAAACTGTTGGAAGGCGCTTATTCAATGGATGAGCACTTTAGAATAGCACCGCTTGATAAAAACATGCCGGTGATTATGGCACTTTTGGGGATTTGGTATAATAACTTTTTCAATATCCATCGCTATTGCGTTGTGCCGTATGACGAATATTTGAAATATCTGCCGTCATATTTGCAGCAACTTGATATGGAAAGCAACGGCAAAGGGGTTGATAAAGACGGTGATTTTGTGAAATATTCGACAGGTCCGGCTATTTTCGGCGGTGCAGGCACCAATGTTCAGCACTCTTTCTTCCAGCTTTTGCATCAGGGTACGGATATTGTGCCGGTTGATTTCATTGTACCTGCCATTTCGCATAATGAGATTGGCGAACATCATAAAATTTTGCTTTCAAACGTTTTAGCGCAAGGTGAGGCTTTAATGCGTGGCAAAACAGTTGCCGAAGCAGCAAATGAGCTTAAAAAAGCAGGAAAGACTGAAACGGAAGTTGACACTTTGAAAAAATACAAAAGCTTTACCGGCAACAGACCGTCTAATACATTGCTTGTAAAGAAAATCGATCCGTTTTCATTGGGGCAAATTATTGCGCTTTACGAACATAAGGTTTTTGTACAAGGGGCGATTTGGAACATCAATTCGTTTGATCAAATGGGTGTTGAACTCGGCAAACAATTGGCCTTGAATATTTTGCCGGAATTACAGGGCAAATCGTTTGCACTTTCGCATGACGGTTCGACCATGTCTTTATTGAAAAAAATCAAACTTTTAAGGAAATAAAATGCCCATCCGCATCTTACCAGACAATCTTGTCAATCAAATTGCAGCCGGCGAGGTTATTGAACGCCCTTCATCGGTTGTCAAGGAGCTGGTTGAAAATGCGTTAGATGCGGGGGCAAATAAAATTGAAATCAGCCTTGTCGATGGCGGAAAAAGCCTGATCGTGGTGCAAGACAACGGCAAGGGAATGAACAAAGACGAGCTTCAATTGTGTGTTGAACGGCACGCCACATCAAAGCTTGAAAATGATGATTTGTTTCATATTAAACACCTTGGTTTTAGAGGCGAGGCATTGCCTTCTGTCGGTGCTGTTTCAAGACTTTCCATTATAAGTCGGGCAAAAGACAAAACGGAAGGATTTAAAATTGAAGTGGCAGGTGGCAAAAAATCGCCCGTCATGCCGGCCGCCATCTCAATGGGCACGCGAATTGAGGTGCGTGATTTGTTTTATACCACACCGGCGCGTTTGAAGTTCTTAAAAAGCGATTCTTCAGAGCTCGGAAATGTGGTGGATATTGTTGAACGTATTGCCATGGCAAACCCGAATGTTTCGTTTTATTTGAGCCATAATGATAAACAAAAAATCACATTAAATGCTTGTCAGGGTGAATTTTTTGATGCAAGACTCAAGCGTTTGGGAGAGGTGATGGGAAGAGAATTTCAACAAAATTCTTTAATGCTCAACTTATCACGTGATTACACTACGGTTTCGGGCTATGTGAGCTTGCCGACATTAAACAAATCAAACTCATTGTCGGAATATTTGTTTGTCAACAACAGGCCGGTTCGCGACAAGCTTTTGCTTGGCGCCATCAAGGGAGCATATCAAGATGTTTTGGCTTCAAACAGATATCCGATGGTTGCGCTTTTTATTGATATTGATCCGAACTATGTTGATGTCAATGTTCATCCGCAAAAGGCAGAAGTCCGTTTTTTAGACGGGGGTATGGTTCGCTCCCTTATTGTCGGCGGAATCAGGCAGGCTCTTTCAATGGGCGACAAGCAAACGGCAAACACACTTAATCTTGAAAAGTTTGTAAAAGAAGAAATTTGGAACAACAATGATAAATCAGAGCCCTCTTATATGCGCGAAACGGGGCCTCAAATGCGCTTTCACGACACACCGAAAACTTTTCAAAGTGCATATCGTCCAAAGCCGTGTATGTCAAATTTGCCTGATTTGGAAAATGCTTATTCCGTCAAAGTTGATTTTCAGCCGGAAGATGTGCCTGTCGTTTTGACAGATGAAATGCCTCCTTTGGGGTTTGCCAAAGCGCAGTTTCACAACACATATATCGTGTCGCAAACAACAGACAGTATCATCATTGTCGACCAGCACGCCGCGCATGAACGCATTGTGATGGAAAAACTTAAAAATGATTTGGCAACGGAGCGCAAAGTTGCCACGCAAATTATGCTTATTCCTGAAGTTGTCGAATTGAGCCTTAAAGAAAAAGCCGTTTTAACGGAAAACTTAGAAGAGTTTGAAAAGCTCGGCCTTGTGGTTGAAGAATTCGGGCCGCAAGCTGTGATTGTGCGCGAGATTCCTGCATTGATTTCTGGGGCAGATATCCAAAAACTGATTAAGGATTTGGCAGGAGAAATCAGCGAGTGGGGAAATTCTTTTTCCTTGAGCGAAAAGTTGCATCGCATTTGCGCAACAATTGCTTGTCATGGTTCGGTCAGGGCAGGGCGAAAGTTGAACATCGACGAGATGAACCGCCTTTTGCGCGATATGGAAAAAACAGAGCATTCAGGTCAGTGTAACCACGGGCGTCCGACTTATGTCGAGCTCAAATTAAGCGATATTGAAAAACTTTTTGAACGTCGCTAGGCTTGAAAAAAATCATTTGAAGTCTTAAGTATCTTCTATGATTTGTTAAAAGGAGGATACCAATGGGAACAATCTTAAAATATTTGTTTTATGCGCTGATTATATTAGCGATTTATTTCTTAGGTGTTGGTTTTTATCAAGGAACGATTCATAAAGAGTCGACAATTTCAGATGTTGCAAATCATATCACCTCAAACACCAAAGAAACCCTAAAAGAAGGTTATGAAACAACAAAAGATGCCGTGCAAGGCGGTATTGAAGAACTCAAAGATGAAGGTCAAGAAGCCGAAGAAGAAGTTCAAGGCGGATTTAAGGAATAGATTTTTTAATGATGTTGTATGATTTTAAAACAGGGCAACCGCTCTGTTTTTTTGTTTGACTTTTTCTAAAAGTTTTGGCATAATAATTAATGTAACCAAAATGGTTGCGGTGTCCGTAAGACACTTTCCGAGACAAACTCCTAACAGGGAGTTCTTGATATAAGCACGTTTATGTGACGAATAAGAGAGTCTGTCTCGGACAGTTTTACGGCTCCCACTTTGGATATTTTTCTAAAGTGATTTTTTTGTTGTAACAACATTTAGGAGAAGAATTATGAGAAAGAGCAGTCGATTTATTTTAGCTTTAATGGCGACAACATCTTTGGAAACAGCAAATGCTCTGGCAGCAGAGTGCCCAGAGGGAAGATGCCCATCAAGATATACATGCCAATGCGATTCAGCCGGCAGAATAACGGAACAAGTTGATACAAGAACGTCTCGTACAACAGTTATAGAGTATGATAATCAGGGAAATCGAACTTCATCGACCATCTATAATAGTGCGGAAGCGGTTGCCAACAATACGCCGACAAGTCAAACACGATATACATATGACGCAAACGGCAAGCAAACATCAAGCACATCATACAATAACG
>JAFVFH010000013.1 GCA_017475525.1 Alphaproteobacteria bacterium
TCGCTTCCTTAGAAAAAAACAAAACGTCGCCGTTTGCGGTGAAAAATACCATCACGGGTATTTTTCATCCTCACGCCCTCAAGGGGGAGGATTCAATAAAGTCACCCCCTCCAAACCTCCCCCTTTTCTGGGGGAGGATTCTATAATTTGTAGACCCTTGGACGTTTTTGCTCAAAGCAAAAACGAAGGGTGACTCTTTTGTTTGTTTATTTTAATTCTTAAGACCCCTGGACGATTGCCCGAAAGGCAATCGAGGCATGACAGTTTAGTTTGATGCGCCGCACCTCGAGGGATGATAGTAAAAGGTAAGGGACGGTTAAATTTTGCGCCTTTTGACGGTCTTTTTCTTTTCGACCGAAAAGCCGAATTTGCCGAGTTTACGACCTAAAGTGTAGTAAAAACCGTGGGCATAAGCAATCAGATCTGCTTTTTGAAGATCTAAAGCACCGCTTTTATTGATATATTTGTCATCGACGTCAACGGCAACAATTTCAGCCAAAAACATATCGTGTGTGCCAAATGTTTTGATGTCTATCACTTTGCATTCAAGGCTGATCGGTGCTTCTGTGATTTGCGGGGCGCTAACTTTTTCACATTTGCCGGCAGTTAAATTACAAACCTTGAATTTGTCCGTATTGCGACCCGATTTGACACCGCAATAATCCGTCGCTTTGGCAAGAGCAAGATTTGGCACATTGATGACAAACTCTTTGGTTTTAGAAATAATTTCATGCGAATAGCGCGACGGGCGGATGGAAACATAAGTCAAAGCCGGATCGGAGGCGATGATGCCCGTCCATGCGGCTGTCATCACATTTGGATGATCAAGTGTTCCCGACGAGATGAGTGCCGGCGGAAGAGGGGCTAACAGGGTGCCTGCGCGCCATGTGATTTTTGGCATTTTCAGTCCTTTGTTAAAAGTTTTAATATCTTTTTTATCAGCGGGTTTTCAAGCCGGTAAAAAATTTGTTGTCGGTATCGGCGGGTTTGAACAATTTCAGCTTCTCGCAAAACCGCTAAATGCTGCGAAAGCGCAGATTGGGTTAAATCCAGCTTTTGCTCCAAATCACCGACAGACAGCTCATCATGGCTTAAATAAAGTAAAATTTCAAGCCTTTTTATGTTGGCCATTGCTTTTAACAGGGTGGCTGCTTTTGATAATGTCATCTCTTTCTCCTTATAAAGAAAAAAATAAGCGGTAGGGGATTCTTTTTAAATGTGGCAAATTGTTATAAAAAAATAAAAGTGGTTGATTCGAACTCAAAACCAAAGTAAAAAAAATAAAGGAAAGGATTTTTGCCATGAGTGAGAAAAAATTGACTTTTGAAGAGGCTTTGCAAAAGCTCGAAAATATTGTGCGCGAACTCGAGATGGGACAAATTAAACTCGATGACGCGGTTGAGGCGTATGAAAAAGCAATGAAGCTCAAAAAGTTTTGCGAAGAAAGATTAAAAGAGGCTGAGCTCAAAATTGAAAAAATTGAGGCAGGTAAAGACGGTTCGTTGGCGTTAAAACCGCTTGATTCAGAGGAAAACGGTGACTGATATTTTAAGCGAGATTAAAAATTTTTCTTTGCGCTTTAATCAAAAGCTTGAAAAGCTTTTTGAAATGCCGAAAGGCAACGAAAAGCGCACGGTTGAGGCGATGAAATATGCCGTATTAAACGGTGGAAAACGGATACGGCCTTTTTTGGTTGCCAAATGTGCCGAGCTCTTTAATGTGAGCGAAGATAAGGCATTTATGGCAGGCGCTTCGCTTGAGATGCTCCACACATATTCTTTGATACATGACGATTTGCCGGCGATGGATAACGACGATTTAAGGCGTGGAAAACCGACTTGTCACAAGGCTTTCGATGAGGCAACGGCGATTTTGGCAGGTGACGGGCTTTTGACGTTTGCTTTTGAGTTGCTCGCCGATTCGGATTATGAAAATGAAAAGAAAATAAAGCTTATTAAGCTCTTGTCAAACGGCGCAGGGGCATTTGAGGGAATGGTTGCCGGTCAAACGCTCGACCTTTATGCCGAGAGTGTCAAAGATTGCAAAGAGCCACTCAAGTTGATTGAAAATATCGAAAAAATGAAAACGGGCTGTTTGTTAAAATATGCCTGTGAGGCAGGCGCCGTGATTGGCTCTGCAAATGATAAAGAGCTTGAGGCTTTGAGGGTTTTTGCACGGAAAATCGGGCAGACGTTTCAGATTTCGGACGACATTTTGGACGCTGTCGGCGATGAAAAAAAGGTTGGTAAAACTTTGAAAAAAGATAATTCGCAAAATAAGCTCACGTTTGTGAGTGTTTTGGGGCTTGATCAGGCGCGAAGGATTGAAGAAAAGCTCACGGCTGACGCCAAAGAGGCGCTTTCGATTTTTGGCGGCAAAGCGCAAACACTTCAAAATTTGGCGGATTTTATCATCAAAAGAGATTTTTAATAATTTGTAGACCCTTGGACCTCACTTCGTTCGGAGGGGTGACAATGAACAGTCATGCCTCGATTCCGTCAGGAATCGTCAGGGCATCTACGAATTTTATTTTTTCTAATTCGTAGACCCCTTGACGCACTCGGCTTTCAGCCTCGGCGAGGGGTGACTTTTTTGTTTTTTTATTTTAATTCTTAAGACCCCTGGACGATTGCTCGAAAGGCAATCGAGGCATGACTTTTTTGTTTGTGTGCCAAGGGCAAAAACGAGGAGATGACAGTTTAAGAGTGACGTTGCTTATATAAAAAACCGTGTTTTTTTAAGAAAAACACGGTCTACTTTTTAATCATCTTTACGATAACATAGATCAGACATACGGGAAGTGCAATTTTTAATGCGGCCTCAAAGGCTATGCCAAAAAGAGAGACCACAAAAGAGATTCCCAATGCCGACAAGCCTGCAAGCAGGACGATGCCGACAATCGTCCATAAAAGATCGAATATGCCGATCTCTTTAAGGAGGGCATATATAAAGCATATTGCAAATATGCCTCCAATTAATTTAAGAAATTCCATATATAATAATTTTTAAGTTGTTTCTTATGAACAGTTCAATTCTAGCATGTTTTTGGTGATTTGACAAGAAAAAAAAGCAAACCACGTTTGTGAATGACGAGAGAAAATAAGTTTATTCGGCGGCGTTTTCAACCAAACGATCTAAGCTTTGGATTTCTTGTTTGTTATAGCCTTCCGGTTTTTCCTTATTTTCAGTTTTGATTTTTGCCGTTTTCGGCTCTGCCAACTCTTTGAACAAAGCCTGAGGATTTTCAGCCAACTTGCCGGCTCTGACAGATGATTTTTCTTTGATAAGATTGCGTGTTTCTTCAGGTATCAGCTTTTCAAGCGGTTCGGCAAAATCGCCCGCTAAAGTGAAATACCGGCTCTCGGCAAAAAACGGCTTTTTGGCCTCATCGACAAGCATGGTGTTGAGTAAAATATTAAACAAAACAACAAGCAAAAAGGCGCGCAAAAATCCGAAAATTAAACCTAACCCTCTGTCAAGCCCTGAGAGTTTGCTCTTGCGCAAAGATTTGAGCATCTTAAATGTGAGCAAAAACCACAAAATATAAAACACAACAAGCAATATGAGCGCCGAAACAAAGCTCGCCATCATGGAGCTTGCAACATAGTTCTTGGTCAGCGGGGTGAGATATGGCAATAAATAAAATATAAAAATGGCTGCCATTGTCCATCCGATGATGGATAAAACTTCCTTGACAAGCCCCCTCGCAAGCGAAATAGCCATTGAAAGAAGGGTTAAAATGATTAAAATGACATCTAAATTGTTGAGCTGATGCATCAGGATTTTCCTCTTAATTAAACCAGTTGATTAAACGATGGACATTGCCGATTTCGTAATACGACAAATCGGTGATTTTCTTTTCTTTGCCGAAGCTTGTCGGGACAATCGCATTTGTAAAACCGAGTTTGGCAGCTTCTTTTAAGCGAAGCGCCGGTTGGGTCACGGCGCGAATTTCGCCCGACAAACCAATCTCGCCGAAGATGACCATATCAGACGGCAAGGGTTTGTTCGAAAGTGATGAAATGACCGCCATCGCAACGGCTAAATCTGCCGCCGGTTCGGAAATTTTGAGACCGCCGGCAATATTCAAATATACATCTTGACCGCTGAAATTAAAGCCGCAACGCGCTTCCAAAACAGCTAAAATCATCGAAAGTCTGCCTAAATCCCACCCGACAACGGCGCGTTTGGGCGCGCTATAGCCACTCGGGCTGACAAGCGCCTGAATTTCAACAAGCAAGGGGCGCGACCCTTCAATACCCGCAAAAACGCACGAGCCTGAAACATTGCCCTGACGCTCCGCCAAAAAGAGGGCGGACGGATTCTCAACCTCAACCAAGCCTCTGTCCTGCATTTCAAAAACGCCGATTTCATCGGTTGCGCCGTAACGGTTTTTGACAGCCCTTAAAATGCGAAAATGATGACCGCGCTCACCTTCAAAATAAAGAACGGTGTCAACCATGTGTTCCAAAATTCTCGGGCCGGCAATCGCGCCTTGCTTGGTGACGTGCCCGACAAGAAACAATACAAAGCCTTTTTTCTTGGCAAGTTTGATGAGTTCATAAGCACAGGCTCTGACTTGCGAAACACTGCCGGGGGTGGATTCGACATCTTCCAAATACATGGTTTGGATGGAATCGATAATCACAACGGTAGGGTTTGATTTTTCAAGTGTTGCAATAATGTCTTTGACCTCTGTCGTGGAGGCGAGTTTGACCGGACTTTCGGCAACCCCCAACCTTTGTGCGCGGATTCGAACCTTATCTATGGCTTCTTCGCCCGAAATATAAAAACATTCATCGTCGTTTTTAGACGAGGCAAGACCTGCGGCAATTTGCAAAAGAAGGGTTGATTTGCCGATTCCGGGATCGCCGCCGACCAAAATTGCCGAGCCGGGAACCAAACCGCCGCCTGAAACGCGGTCTATCTCTTTGATGCCGGTTTTGAGGCGTTCATAAGTTTGTGCGCTTCCGGTTAAGGGCACAAAATCAATGATGCCGCCCTTTTTCTTTTGATTCAAAACGGAAAAGCCGCTTTGCTCGATTTTCTCTTCCTGCAAAGTGTTCCATTCACCGCAGGAATCGCATTTTCCTTGCCATTTGGGATAAGTCATGCCGCAGTTTTGGCAAACATATTGAACGGAACTTTTTTTGCCCATCTCTTAAACCTCCACTTTGATCGGGCCTTGGGCGCAACCGTTCACAAACTGGACAACAAAAGGATCGTCCGTTTTATCCATTTCTTTGACGGTGCCTTGCCAGATGATTTTGCCTTGGTAGAGCATGGCAATTTTATCTGCGATTTTGCGCGCGGAGGCCATATCGTGTGTGATGGTTAGGGTGGTGGCACCCAATCCTTTCGCCGATTCGATAATCAAATCGTTAATCACATCAGCCATAATCGGATCAAGACCGGTGGTCGGTTCGTCAAAAAAGATGATTTCGGGCTTGGTGATGATGGCGCGCGCCAAACCGACACGTTTTTGCATGCCTCCCGAAAGTTCGGACGGCGATAAATCTGCCACATCGGGGGCAAGACCGACCTGACGCAAAACACGGATCGCTTCCATTTTTGCATGATCACGCGCAGCGTGATGGTTTTCCAAAAGCGAAAAAGCAACGTTTTCCCAAACGCTTAAACTGTCAAACAAAGCGCCGCCCTGAAAGAGCATGCCCATTTTGGAATGCATGTCCTTTTTCAAAGATTCTTTGGCGTCAACCGTTTCAACACCGTCTATTTTGATGGACCCCGAATCAGGCGTGAGCAAGCCTTGGATACATTTGATTAAAACGGATTTTCCCGTGCCCGAACCGCCGATGACGACAAGAGATTCGCCCTTTTGAATGTCTAAATCGACACCGTCTAAAACCTTTTTGGAGCCGAACACTTTATGTAGATCACGAATGGAAATTTTTGTTTCTGACATTTTTCAGCTCCTATTTTGCAAAAAGAAGTTCGGTGATAAGATAGTTGAAAATCAAAATAAGAATAGAGGCCGACACAACAGCATTTGTTGTTGCTTCGCCGACACCTTGTGCGCCACCTTTTGATCTGTATCCGTTATAACACCCCATCAAGGCAATAATGAAACCGAATGCCGCCGCTTTGACAACACCCGTTGTGATGTCAAGCGCTTGAAGATATTCGAGCGTTGCGTTGATGTAGTTTGCGGGGTTGAAGCCGAGTTTGTAGATGCCGACAATGTAGCCGCCGAATATGCCGATGACATCGCCGAACAAAACCAAAAACGGCAAAACAATAAAACCTGCCCACAGACGCGGTGCAAAGAGATATTTGAACGGGTTGGTCGACAATGTTGTTAAGGCATCCAGTTGTTCGGTGACTTTCATTGTGCCGATTTCAGCCGCCATGGCTGCACCGATTCTGCCCGCAACCATCAGTGCTGACAAAACAGGGGCAAGTTCACGTGTGACGGAAATCAAAACAACGTCTGCCACCATGCGCTCGGCGCCCATGCCTGCAAAACCCGAATAGCTTTGCATGGCAATCACCATACCGGCAAAAATCGTTGTTAAACCGACCACCGGTAAAGAATAAAAGCCGATGTCAAGCATCTGTTTGACAAAGTTTTTGAGATAAAACGGCGGGGTAAAAGCATGATAAAGCGATTTTAAGATAAACAAGACCAGCTCCCCGAGCGAAATAACGAATTTGACGAGCGGTTTGCCGAGGGTGCGTAAAAAAGTTTCGATATGTTTTTGTTGCATTTTTTGTCTTTCTAAAGTTTTTTTATATATTAGAAGGTTTATGATGTTTCTTCAAGTAGGGTTTTGAGTTTGAGCACAACCTTGTCAGGTGCCGAAGGTTCTAAAAAATCAAGCATCAAGCAAGGAATTTGAAAACCTTTGATTTCAAAAAACGTGTCTTGCGGAAAACGTTCGATATGTTCTTTCGGTGTTGATTGAACAACCAATTTTATTTCACTTTGAGATTTAAACGATGTGTGCACAACACCAATACCACGAACTTCCATCAGTCCTTGAGTTGATTTTGGGGAAAAAGCAAATATTTTTCCGTCTTCTTCTTTGACGATTGTTTGATCATCTGCTACCAAAAAAGCATTTTTGTTTTGAATCAGCCTTAAAGCCAAATCGGATTTTCCGGTACCGCTTTTGCCGACAATCAACACGCCGGAGCCTTCAATATCAACCGTTGTGGCATGGATGTTGTTTGAAAAACCGAAACGTGCCGCAATATCCGGAGACGGAAAATGAATGTCAAAAACGCGCGTGCCCGAAGAATCTGATGTGATGTTGATTTTAATGGCGTTGCGCGGAATGTAAGGACCCATTTTTTCAGGCCATTCGACAAGCGACACGGCATTTGAGAAAGCTTCTTCAATGTTAAGCTCCCAAATTTCTTCGGCAGATTTGAGGCGATATAAATCAAAATGATAAATATCAAAAGAAGAGGCAGGGTATGTTTGAACAAGTGTAAAGGTCGGACTCGGAACTTCTTCGGTGTTTGTTAAAAACTTGATAAATGCGCGCGCAAAAACGGATTTGCCCATGCCGAGTGTGGCATTAAGCAAAAATATGTCGCAAGGTTTTGCTTTACTTGCAATTTTTTTTGCTAAATCTTCGGTTGCAAAAACGTCAGGACATTTGACACAAAAAGACTGAGACATGAAAACTATCCGAATATACCGACTTTCTTTTTCTTGGGGCGAATTATTTTGACGGTGGCTTTGCGTTGCTGAATTTTTCGCCAATCCCACGGCATATAAAACCGGCCTTGCCACAAGCCACGTTTGTTTTGCTGTGCCTGAAGTTCATAAGGACTGTATGCATCTGTATATTTGGTGTATGCAACAGCCCAGCCGGCATTGACAAGCGCAGCGCCTAAATCATACGGGCCGTAAGAACATGTGCCAATCATATTGCCGGAAGAGTCTTGGTCAATGATGTGACATTCAAGCTCACCGCCGTCAATCCAATCTTTGAGCCAAAGAGCGGCTTCTTTTCCGCAATTATAAGGTTTGCCCTGCCTGTTGGCGCATGTTTGGCTGATTTCGGGCGCGGCAACGCCGAAAAGTTTGAAATAATGCCCGTAAACTTCCAAAGTATCACCGCTTAAAACGCGCGGGGTGACATAAACAGGCGGATAGTTTTGAGGATTAAAAGGCCTTTGTTCTTGAGGTTCTTGAGCGCTTCCCCTCAGTGCGGACATCACGTTTCCAAGCAAATTTTGTTTCGGTGCTTGAGGCTCTTTTGGTTCATAGTCCTCAAAAAGAGCGGCGCTCGGCTCTTCTGGTTCTTCTTGTTCTTGTTTTTGTTCACTCGGCGCGCCTTGAAGAACCGGCTCATCATGTTCTTCATTTTGCTCTAAAACAGGCTGTTGCTCGTTTGTTTCACGCCCGATGAATTTGGAAACGGATGAAAGTGTGCCGGACAAGCCGTTGTTAAACATCCCTAAGGTATACATCATAAAAACACCGATGGAGAGCATAATCAAAAGAGAAGGCAGACATCCTAAGCCGCGCAGGAGCATCCGCGCAAATATAAACAAAATGACGCCGAGAAACAAAAGCCCGATAAAACTCATGGCCTGAATAAAAAGGCTGGAGCTTTGTGTGCCGGCACTCCCGCCGTATATCAAAACAAGCAAGCCTAAGCCTAAAACAATTTTTTTCAACCAAAACATTTTTTTGCTCCGAAAAACAAATATGCGCTCATTAGAGCACAGATTTATAAAGATTGCAAATATTTTTTAACATTATAAAACAAAGCAAAATAATTGGAAAAATAACAGTCCATCACATGCCGATTTTTTGTGAAAGTCTTAAAATGTCGACAATGGAAAATATGGTCAGGAATTGTTCGAAAACAGTGTCTATTTTGAATTTGTTTAAGTTCGTTTTGAAAAAAGAACACGGCTCAAACATATCCTGCTTGGTATCTATGGCAAGCAAAAGAACATCATTTTTAAATGAAAGCTGGATGGATTTGCCTTTATATAAGTCTTTTAATTTGACGATTCGCTCCATAAAAACAGGGGTGAGCAAATAGCGCGATTCAACCTGATCCGAGCCGTAAACCTCAAAAAGTTTTTCAAAATATGGATCTTCCAAGGTGATGCGTTCCAGACCTGAAAACCCTTTGAAACGGTTGAATATACCTAAATCTTTGAGGACAATTGTTTCGCCTTCAAAATTTTTGTTGAGGTGAATTTTGATGGCAATGCCTTGAAAGAGAATGTTTTGACGGCCTTTTTTATCAGGATGGCTTTTTAAGATTTGTTCGCAAACGCACAGTTTGACATCGCGATAGGTGCCGATAAAGCAATCATCCGTATCATATTCACGAGCATGCGGAAAAATTTTACTTTCTTTGATTTCCGAAACAAGAAAGGGACTGTTATGCTCATAGCGCCAATTGCCGAAATAGGCAATAAATTTTTCCATGACATCGTTTTTGATTTTTTTCTTATAAGAACGGTAAGGCGTTTGAATGATAAACACAAAAACGGCGACAAGCATATAAAATAAACCGGGGTCGATGTCTTGAGAAAAACGACGGTTTAAAAGGTATATGCCGATGGCAAAAACGGGCAGAATAAACAATGAGATGAAGAACAAAAGCCAGAAACGCGAAAGATATTTTTTGCGCAGGTCTTCTTTGGTTTTCAGAAATGGTTGAAGGGTCGTGAGCCAATATTTTTCAAACCCGTTTCTTAAATGAAGAACCATCCGGCTAACGCCGGAGGTATCTCCGTTCCCTCCAAGCTGCGCTTGCCAATCCGACTGAAAGTCGGCTGTCAATTCGCTTTCCACTGGCTGACGCCAGTGGTTTGCGCATTTGATGTTATCAAAATAAAGGTCATCATCTTGAAGCATTATTTAAAGAAATCCTTCGAATCAATGCGCTTTTTTTCCGCCTCCTCGGCTTGAAAAAATGGCATGTCGGCTTTGATGTTAAAAATTGAGGCGATAAGCGAAGAAGGAAAGATTTCAACCGCATTTTTAAGGTCGGTTACGGCAGCGTTATAAAAGCGGTGCGCGGCGGCAATGTGTTCTTCGGCAACATTGAAAGTTTGCATGGCTTGAACCATGGTTTGATTGGATTTCAAATCGGGATAGTTTTCAACGTTAAGCCAAAAATCTTTGAGTTTGCTGTTTAAGGCGTGTTCGACATCCATTTGTGTTTGAGGATCGGTTGAAAAGTTTTGCTTGACGGCATCGTTTCTCAAATTAACGATTTGTGTTAAAAGCTCCTTTTCATGCGCCATAAATTTAGCAGCCATTTGCAAAATATTAGGAATCAAATCATAGCGTTTTTTGAGCTGGACATCAACGTCGGCAGAAGCTTCTTTCAATTTGTTGCGCTTCTTGATAAGCGAAACATAAAGCATATAAAAATATATGAAGACAACAAGTATGATACTTAAAAAAACAAGATTTGAAATATTCGTCATCTGCAAAACTCCTAAAAAATAAAGATAAAAAAAGTATAAGATAAATTTTATAATAAAAGATTAAGATTTTTAAGATACATTCGCTCAAAGAAAGGATTGAAATAAAATGCTGAATGTCATTTTTTGTTTGTTTTTTTTAGTTTCGTTCATCAATGCCTGTTATCTGTTGTTACAAGGGCAGACGGATATTTTTGAAACCATCGTGAAAGCGCTTTTTGAAGCCTCGGAACAAGGTTTTAAAATTTCTATCGGATTGACAGGAATGCTCTGTTTGTGGCTCGGGCTGTTAAAAGTCGGCGAAAAGTCCGGCTTGACGAATTTGATTGCCAAAGCTTTAAGACCGTTGTTTAAAAAAATAATGCCCGATGTGCCTGAAAATCATCCGGCAATCGGTTCGATGGTGATGAATATGGCCGCTAACTTTTTGGGGCTTGATAATGCGGCAACGCCGATGGGATTAAAGGCAATGGAACAGCTTCAGGAACTCAATCAAGACAAAGATAGAGCCTCTCCTGCGCAGATTTTGTTTATGGTGATTAATACAACGGCGGTGACATTCATTCCAATTAATATTTTGATGTATAGGCAAATGCTTGGAAGCCTTAATCCGGCAGCCGTGTTTGTGCCGATTCTGCTTGCTACTTCCGTTTCGACGCTGGTTGGTTTTTTGGCTGTTGCGGTGGTTCAAAAGCTCAATATTTTTAACAAAGTCGTGCTTGCCTATTTGGCGTTTTTTTTAAGTATCGTCGGCGGGCTCGCTTATTATTTTACGACGATCCCGTCAGAGCTTCGGCTTGAATATTCGTCCATTTTTGCGAACTTTGTTTTAATGACTTTTGTGGTGATGTTTATTCTGGCCGGAATTGTTAAACGCTTGAATGTGTATGAAGTTTTTATTGACGGGGCAAAAGAGGGTTTTGATGTGGCAATCAAAATTATTCCTTATTTGGTGGCAATGCTTTGTGCCATTGCCGTGTTCAGAAGTTCGGGTGTGATGGATTTGCTCATTTCTTGGATGACGGCGCTTTTTGAAGCCATCGGGTTAAACACCGATTTTGTACCGGCGTTGCCGACGGCCTTGATGAAACCTTTGTCGGGAAGCGGTGCGAGAGCGATGATGATTGAAACGCTTTCGCATTACGGACCGAACAGTTTTGAAGGCTTTGTGGCCTCGGTGATGCAAGGTTCAACGGAAACGACATTTTATGTTTTGGCGGTATATTTCGGTGCCGTTAAAATCAGAAAAACCGGAGAAGCGTTGCCTTGCGCGTTAATAGCCGACTTTGCGGGGCTGACGGCGGCTGTTGTTTTTTCATATGTGTTCTTTTAAAAAGGAAAAAAGATGAAAGCACTGATTCAAAGGGTAAAATATGCTTCTGTCAAAGTAGACGGGAAAACCGTCGGAAAAATTGACAAAGGGTTGCTTGTTTTTTTGGGCGTTCAAAAAGGTGACGGACAGGAAAATGCGGCGTTTTTGAGCAAAAAAATTTGCAATTTGCGTATTTTTGAAGATGACAATGCAAAAATGAACAAGTCTCTTTTTGATGTTCAAGGACAAATGCTCATCGTTTCGCAATTTACACTATGCGCCGATACATCTCGCGGTAATCGTCCGGGGTTTGAAGGTGCGGCTTTACCCGATGAGGCCAAAAAGCTTTATGAATATTTTTGCGCATGCGTTGGGCAAACAGGAATGCCGATTCAAAAAGGCGTGTTTGGCGCAGATATGAAGGTGGAGCTCTTAAATGACGGGCCGGTTACGCTGATGGTTGAAAAATAAAAAACATGGGAAATTTTGTTTATTGACAACGGGATTTTCTTTGGTATAAAATCAGGCAAACAAAAAAACAATTATAAGGAGGATATATGATGGATTCCGAAAACAAAGGTTTGAAAATCGAAAACAAAAAAATGATGATGTTTTGACCGTTAAATTAGCCGGATGGCTTGATCCGAACACGTCACCGATGCTGATTAACGAAATCAATGTCGAAGGGGTTAAAAAGCTTGTGTTTGATATGAAAAACGTTGAATATGTTTTTTCGGCGGGTTTGAGATCTTTTTTGATTTTTCAGCGTATGATGGCTAGCCAAAACGGACAGATGTTGTTGATCAATCTTTCAGAACAAATCAGGCAGATTTTTGAATATGCGGGTTTTGAAAGTATGTTAGAAAAAAGAGCATGATTCAAAAATTTAAACGGTGGCTGACAGAACAATCTTTGGCTTTCAAACTGATTGCCAGTAATGTGATTTGTGTGTCGTTAGGTTTTGCGATTTTAGCCGGCGTGATTTTTTGCCGATTTGAAAAGATGATTAAAGCGCAAATTGAAGAAAGCGCACAACGGCTGACGCAATTATATGCATCGGATGTTACCCATCTTTTTGATGATACGGAGCAAATTGTCTTAAATGCAAAAAATGCTCTGATACAGGTTTCGGAAAATTCGGAAGCTTCAATGAAAATGGTTTTGAGGGCGGCGCTCCATACCATATCAAACACCAACTTAAATTTTACGGACGCTTGGATATATACATTCGATAAAGAAGATGTGTCAAAAGGAACGCTGTTTATAAGTCGTCTTAAAGACGATTCTTCAGATGATTTTCGGCGAGAAAAAATCTCAAATTTTTATGATAAGTTTTCATGGTTTAAAAAAGTCCCGAAAGAAGAAAAAATTTTTTGGTCGGAGCCGTATTTCGACACAACGACCAATAAAATGGTTGCGACGTGTTTGTTGCCCTTTATGTTTGAAGGCAATGATGATTTTAACGGCTTGGTGGCTGTGTCTGTCGATCTGACCGACATTACAAATGATATGTCGAATTTTTCGCAAAAGGGTATCGGAAATTTGCTTTTGCTCTCAAGAGAAGGTTTATACATTATACATCCCGATCCGAATATTGTGTTGAAAAAAACAATTTTTGATTTAGCAAAAGATATTCATTTGCCGCAATTGGCTCAGACGGGTCTGGAGTTAAGAGAAGGAAAATCAGGGGCTTTTGAGATTCCGTATTCTTCGGTTGTGAAGGGTAGGGCAATGTTTTTCTATGCGCCGATTTTGAAAAATAAATGGGGTATTTGTTTGGTATTTTCTAAAAACAAGTTATTTCAGCCGATGTATGAAATTTTGATGGCGGCTTTATTTGCAATTGTTGTCGGTTTGAGTGTTTTGCTCTATTTGATCAATTATATCAGCAAGCGTGTGATAAAACAGTTGCGTCATTTGAGTGATTTGGCGGCAAAATACAGCGAGGGCGATTTTTCAAGTGATATTGAAGATGTGCCTTCTTCTAAGGAAATTACGGCGCTTTCCAAAGCAATGTCAGACATGCGTATTAATATCTTGAACTTTATTGAGAAGGAAAAAGCGGAAGCTTCCGAAAGACAAAAAAATCAAAGCGAAATGGAAATTGCCAGAAGCATTCAAAAAGCAACGATGTCGGCAACTCATCCGCAACATCAGGCGTTCAAAATCAATAAAACATTATTACCCTCTAAAAAAGTAAGCGGTGATTTTTATGACTTTTTCTTTATCGGAGAAGATAAGTTTGCTTTTGTTGTGGCAGATGTGTCGGGCAAAGGGGTGCCGGCAGCGCTTTATATGATGAAATCGCAAGCGTTAATTAAAAATATTGTGCGGCATGCAAGCTCGATTTCCGAAGCCTTTCAAAGGGTGAATGAAGAACTGTATGAAGGAAACGACAGCTGTATGTTTGTTTCGGCATTTATGGGGATTGCGGATCTGAAAACGGGTGAGCTCGAGTGTGTGAATGCGGGGCATCCGCATCCGTTTTTGGATTTGGGCGATGGTTATAAGCTGATGGATATTCAAAACAATGTTGTTTTAGGTGTTCAAAAAGGGGCGTCGTTTCCCGCACATAAAATAAAGCTTTCAAAAGGCAATCGTTTGTTTATTTATACAGACGGTGTGACTGAGGCTGAAAATAAAAATATTGCTTTTTACGGTGAAGACCGTTTGGCTCGGATATTGGGCAAAAATGAGGGAGATACGCTTGAAACGGTGATGGCGGATTTGAGGTCGTTTACGGCAGATTATATTCAATCTGACGATATTACAATGCTTGAATTTATCTTTTTGGGGCAGGAGGAAAGACGCGTCAGCTTTAAGGCTGATATGGCAAAATTAGCGGAAGTGCTCGATTTTGTGCAACAAGATATGCTTGAAAAAGGTATTGATGAACAAAAGAGTTTTAAGATGGTTATGGCGGCAGAAGAAATTTTTTCAAACATTGCTCTTTATGCAAATACCACGAATGAAGTTGAAGTTAAGACAAACATCAAAAACGGCTTATATACGCTGACGTTTGCCGATGACGGAAAAGAGTATAATCCGCTGATTAAAGAAGATCCGAATATTCATATCCCGCTTGAAGATCGTAAGGTCGGAGGTCTTGGGATTTTTATTGTTAAAAAAATGGCAGATACTTTGGAATATAAATATCAAAATAAGAAAAATATTTTAACGATAGGTATAAAAGTTTGAAAATGACAAAGGTGATGATTATCAACGGCGGTCCGCGCAAAAACTTCAATACGGCAAAAATGCTCAAACAAGCCGCCAAAGGGGCAGAGGATAACGGCGCTCAGGTTGAGTTTGTGAACCTTTATGATTTGAGCTATAAAGGGTGTATCAGTTGTCTTGTGTGCAAGCGCAAAGGAAATAACACAAACGGCTTGTGTTTTTATAAAGACGCATTGACGCCTGTTTTGGAAAAATGCCTCAATGCCGATGCGGTGATTGTCGGCTCGCCTGTTTATCACAGCTATCCGACAGGGATGTTGCGCTCGTTTTTGGAACGTTTTATGTTTCCGGCGCATACATATATGAGAGATGAAATGCATGGCGCGATGAAACGCGTTTTGGATAAAACGATTCCCGTTGGGGTGATTATGACAATGAATGCGCCTGAAAGCTGGTTTAAGGCAAGTAATTATCACACCATTTTAGATGAAAACGAGGAAAGTTTGCGCCATGTTTTCGGCTATGCGGAGAGTTTATATGCCTTTGATACGTATCAATTTACGGACTACGGAAAATATGATTGCGATTATTTTGATGAGCAACATAAAGCCAAAGTGCACAATGAGCAGTTTCCGCTTGATTTGAAAAAAGCCTATGACATGGGCAAACGGTTAGCGACATTCAAAAAATAGAAGAAAAAAATGAAAATTCAAGCAGTCAAATTCAGAAAAAACGGATTTATGAACGAACCCTTTGCTTTTGGCGGTGAAGACGGCGTTGATAAGTTTGATGCCAAAAAACGTTTTCGTTCTTGTTTGCAAAATTATGTGATTGATACGGGCTCGGAGGTGATTTTGGTGGATACGGGGTTGCCTCAAGGGACGCCCGAAGAATCGCCTGACGAAAATACGGCGATTTATACCGGAAAAGATATTAAACCTTATATGCAGGCTTTGGCAGACTTAGGCTACAAACCTGAGCAGATCACCAAAATTTTAATCACTCACAAGCACGCAGACCACACAGGCGAGCTGAAAAGCTTTCCGAATGCTTTGGTTTATGTGAATGAAGAGGAATGTGACGCTGATGAATTGAAAAATATTTCAAATATTGTGCCGGTCAAGTTTGATGACGGGGCGTATTATAACTTTCCCGAAAGCCAAAAGATAGCAGAAGGGGTTTATTATATCAAAGCTAAAGGTCATACAAAAGGAAACAGCTTGGTTGTTGCGGAAGATGACGACTTGTTTTATATGTTTCAGGGAGATATAACCTATACCGATGAAGCACTTTATGAAAACAAGCTTTCGGTGGTGTATGAAGATTTAAATGAGGCGCGCAAAACCTTAAATCGTGTGCGCGAATTTGTGCAAAATCATCCGACCGTTTATATGGGCACGCATACGCCTTTGGGGTATGAAAACTTGGAGGCAAAGCGTGTGGTCGATTTGAGCAATCCGCCCAAAACCTTGCCCATCGGCGACATCACGTTCAAAACAAAAAGCGGAAAATATGTTTGTTCGGTTTGCGGATATGTTTATGATCCGGCAGAGCATGACGGTGTTGCTTTTGAGAATTTGCCGCAAGATTGGAAATGTCCGCGTTGCAGGCAACCGAAAACAAAATTTAATGCGGCTTAAAAACAATACTATCTTTTGCATAAAAACAGGTAATGAAGAACCATCCGGCCAGCCACCGGAGGTATCTAAAGTTCCCTCCAAGCTACGCTCGGCTTTTCAAGTCTCGACGAAGGGGTGTGCGATAAAGGCGCCGTGTGAGGGAGGACTTTTTGATAAAAATCGTTTAATTTCTTTCAAAATAAGCTTGAGAAAAGGGGCGGAAAGGTATATAAAAAAACGCGCAGGTCAAGGAATGACAGTAAAAAAGAAAGGGTTAAATGGCAGATTTATTTGAAACAAATTTAGCGGCAAAACAAGAATACAGCGCGCAAGATATTGATGTTTTGGAAGGTTTGGAGCCTGTCAGATACAGACCGGGTATGTATATCGGCGGAACGGATGAAACGGCGCTTCATCATTTGGTTGCCGAAATTTTGGACAATTCCATGGATGAGGCGGTGGCAGGATATGCCAACCACATTGATGTTTATTTGCATGAAAACAACTCAATCACCATTGAAGACAACGGGCGCGGAATCCCTGTTGACGAACATCCGAAATATCCGGGAAAATCGGCGCTTGAGGTGATTTTGACAACGCTTCACTCCGGCGGTAAGTTCAGCTCAAGCGTTTATAAGGTTTCGGGCGGTTTGCACGGCGTGGGCTTGTCGGTTGTGAACGCTTTGTCCTCATCGCTCGTGGTGGAAGTCGCACGCGACAAAAAGCTTTGGCGCCAAGAATACTCAAAAGGAAAACCTGTCACGCCTTTGACATTTGTTTCAAATGTCTCAAACAGGCGCGGAACATCCATCACTTTCACACCTGATAAGGAAATTTTCGGCGCGTCTTCAAAGTTTGATGCCTCGCGTGTTTATCGCATGGCGCGCTCAAAGGCCTTTTTGTTCAAAGGAGTTAAAATCAACTGGGGGTGTGATGAGGCTTTAAGAGAGGGAAACGATTCGCTTCCGCTTGAGGCTGAATTGCACTATCCGAACGGTTTGCGGGACTTTTTGAACTTTCAAATCGGTTCGCGCACAACAATCAACCGCACGATGTTTTCGGGCGAACAGGATTTTGCGGGTTCTGAAGGCCGCGTTGAATGGGCAATCACATGGCCCGAAGATGAAAACGGTTTTACGTATTCTTATTGCAATACCGTGATTACGCCTTTTGGAGGAACGCATGAACAAGGTTTTAAGTCTGCGCTCTTAAAGAGTCTTAAAGAATATGCCGATATGGCAAATGTTAAAAAAGCCGCAAATGTGACGGCGGAAGATTTTTTGGCAGATTCTGCTCTAATGCTTTCGGTGTTTATCACAGATCCGCAATTTCAAGGGCAGACAAAAGACAAGCTGACCTCCGCAAAAGCCGTGCGCCTTGTTGAAACAGCCGTGAAAGATGCGTTTGATCACTACCTTTCAATTGACCCTGAAAATGCGTCGGCTTTGCTCGATTATGTGATTGCAAAAGCAGACCTTCGCAAAAAACGCAAAGAAGAAAAAGTCCAGCTCAGAAAAACACCGACTAAAAAATTAAGGTTGCCGGGCAAACTCGCCGATTGTTCAAAGGCGGCGGCTGAAGACACTGAAATATTCATTGTTGAAGGCGATTCGGCAGGCGGTTCGGCAAAGCAGGGGCGTGACCGTGTGACACAGGCGATTTTGCCTTTAAGAGGTAAGATTTTGAATGTGGCGAGCGCCAGCTTGGAAAAAATCACTCAGAACCAAGAAATTAAAGATATGATTGAGGCTTTGGGTTGCGGTACAAAAGATGATTATAAAGAAGAAAATTTGCGCTATGAACGTGTGATTATCATGACCGATGCCGATGTCGACGGTGCGCATATTACATCGCTCTTGATGACGTTTTTTTACCAACATATGCCAAAGCTGATTGAAAACGGACACTTGTTCATTGCAACGCCTCCTTTATACAAAATCGTGATTGGGGCAAAAAACTATTATGCACTCGACGATGAAGAAAAAGACAAGCTCTTGAAAAAGCTCGTCAAAGGCAATGTTAAACCCGACATCAGCCGTTTCAAAGGTTTGGGCGAAATGAGTGCGCAACAACTCAAAGAAACAACGATGGATAAAAATAATCGCGTGCTTTTGAAAGTGACTTTGCCAAACACCAACACGGAAGAAGGCAAAGAAGAAGCTTTTGCCACACGCCGCCAAGTCGAGCGTTTGATGGGTAAAAATCCGGAGCTCAGATTCCAGTTTATCATAGAACAGGCTAAATTTGCCGAGGACCTCGACATATAAAAACTGCGTATAACAGGCCATCTAAGCCCAAAATTTCAGGTCAAAAGTGTCCTCACGTACTTATTTGTACGCTGCGGTACTTTTGTCTTTATTTTGGACTTATCTGACCTATTCTCCGCAGTTTTTTGAAAAAGCGTTATCTAAGCCCAAAATTTCAGGTCAAAAGTGTCCTCACATACTTTTTTGTATGCTCCGGGACTTTCGCCTTTATTTTGAACTTATCTGACCTGTTCTCCGCAGTTTTTGAAAAAAGCGTCATCTAAGCCCAAAATTTCAGGTCAAAAGTGTCCTCACGTACTTGTTTGTACGCTGCGGGACTTTTGCCTTTATTTTGGACTTATCTGACCTATTCTCCGGCAGTTTTTTATCTTGCCAAACAAGGTGCTTTATTAAATTGAATGAAGGCAAGA
>JAFVFH010000014.1 GCA_017475525.1 Alphaproteobacteria bacterium
ACCTCCGAAATTCTCTGGGGAAACACATCTAAGCCTGCCAGCAGGCTTTTGTTCGGCGCCGTAAGTGAGTAAAAACAAGTTTTTCTCGTTTACGGCTTTCTCACAATAACTCTGTTTCCGAGAAACATCAAGTCCCAATTTGTACTCGCTCGCATTAAACAGGCACCGCCTACGGCTTTCACCCTCTGCTCGCTCGATTTGTGTCGAAATGATACAAAAGGGGTAAATATTACTCGGAAGCAGTTCCAATTTAAGGTCGGAAGAGTGATGAATGTGAGTACGATGAATAAAGACAAATACATTACAATTCAAGAATTAGCAGACCTTAAAGGCGTGAGCACTCGGGCAATTCGGATGTCGCGAGATAAATATGTCACCCGCGAAATAATTGTCAGAGGCGGAAAAAGTTTTGAAATTCTCTTATCAAGTATTGAGCTGGATTTACAGGAAAAATATTTTGAGCAAAAGACCCAAATAACGTCAGAATCGACGGCTTTGATACCGATTTTGCCTATAAAAAATCTCCCGACTAAGGTTAATGAGATTGCGCTTGCGCGTTTGGATTTGCTCCGCGAATGGCAAAAATACAGAAAACATCACCCTGGGGGTAAAACCCGTGCCGGGATTGAGTTTATCGAAAACTACAATACCGGCATGTTGTATCCGCATATTTTTAAGGTGCTCGGTAAAACTTCAATCGGCTCGGTTGAACGTTGGAAACGCAAGCTTGGAAATACGACGGATTATCATTTATTGCTGCCAAAATATGAGTATGCGACAGAATTTCGCACGTCTTTGACCGATTATGAAAAACAGGTATTTTTGAAAATTTTGCTGCATCCGAACAAGTTTTGTGTCGGCAAAGCAATTTCAATAACCAAGCACATTTTGTCAAAAGAGGGGCAGATAAATGTTCAGGATGTGACATTTCGCCGTTATGCGAATTGGTTTCGGGATAACCATTATGACATTTGGACGTTAGCTCGGGATGGTGAAAAAGCCTTAAAGGACAACGTTGAACCTTACATCTTGCGTGATATTTCAAAACTTGAGGTCGGGGATGTGCTTGTGGCAGATGGGCATAAACTCTCGTTCTTGGTACAAAATCCGTTTACCGGCAAACCCACACGGGCGACTTTAATCAGCTTTTTGGATTGGAAATCGACGGCACTTGTAGGGTACGAGATTATGCTTGAAGAAAACACTCAAAGTATCGCGTCAGCTCTTCGTAACGCGATAATCAATTTGCAAAATATCCCAAAAATAGTGTATCAGGATAATGGGAGAGCGTTTAAGGCGAAGTATTTTGTGAACACTGATTTTAAAGAGACGGGGTTTGAAGGGATTTATGCTCGGCTTGGAATTAGGACAGTTTTTGCTCGACCGTATAACGCAAGAGCAAAAGTTATTGAGCGGTTTTTCAAAGAATTTCAGGAAAGTTTTGAAAAGCTTTTGCCGACTTATTCTGGTTCAAATATTAAAAATAAACCCGCGCATTTTAAGCGCAATGAGAAGTTTCATAAGCAGTATTTCAAGCCAAATTATTATCCGACGATTGATGAAGTTAAAATGCTTGTGGATAAATGGCTTGAATTTAAGAACGTGCAACCTTGCCCGAATGATAAAACTCGAACAATTGCACAAGTTTTTGAAAACAGAGCGAAAATCAAAATTGATACGGCTCGGCTTGACGATTTAATGATGACGGCTGACATCAAAACGATTTATCAAAATGGGATTCGGTTCCTTGGTACGTTTTATTATTCGGATAAATTATACGGGCTTAAAACTCAGGTTATGATTCGGTATTCGTTATTTGATTTATCCGAGATAAAAGTTTACACGGTCAAAAATCAATTTATATGTACCGCAAAACGTGTCACGAAAGCTCATCCGATGGCTTATCATTTAGGCAATATCAAAGATGTTGAAGATTTGAAACAAAAAATTCAAAAACAAAAACGGCTTAAGAATAAGACGATTAAAGAATTACAGAAATTCTTGCCGAATGTGGATTTGAAATTTATTGAACAAGATATTGAAGAAGATGTTCAAGAGGTAATCAAAGTTAAACCTGTAAAGGCAAAAAAGCCGACACCGAGAGAAGAACAGATGAACGCACCTGTGTTTTTGAATAAGTACGAAAAGTTTGAATGGCTTATGAAAAACGGCTGCACCTGTGAAGATGACAGGGTGTGGCTTGCAGAATACAAGCAAAGTGAGGAATATCGAGGTCTTTATGAAACGTAAATTTATTGTAACGCAGAATGTGAAACGATTTGTGGATTTGATGGATACGCTCAAAAACGCACCGGCGAATCTGCCCAAAATGGCACTTGTGTATGGCGATTTTGGGCTCGGAAAGTCGCAAACGATTATGTGGTGGGTTACGAATAACGATGCGATTTATGTGCGGTGCAACCACAAAATGTCTGCGCGTTGGCTTTTGACCGAGATTGTTGAGGAGCTTGATGATGTGCCAACGTACCTGACCTCGCTTTTATTCAAGCAAATTGAGGATAAACTGTGCGAGCGGCCAAAGGTTTTGGTGGTGGATGAGGTGGATTTTCTTTTGAATAACTCGTCTGCGATTGAGATTGTTCGCGACTTGCACGACAAAATCGGGATTCCTGTTGTGCTTGTTGGGATGAGTCTTGCGGAAGCAAAACTCAAACGGCATAAGCATATTTATGACAGGCTTTTGGGTGTTTTGAAGTTTGAAACATTCAATAAAGATGATGTGGCAAAAATCGTGACAGAGATTTCAGAGGTTGAATTTGAGCCTGATGCACTTGAGCTTGTTTGTACGAAATTTAATCAGTTCCGGCAGATTGTGAAATTTTTAAATAAGGTCGAAAACGTTGCCGAGATGAACAATTTGAAAACGATTACGCTGCTGGTTTTGGAGGGAATTTTGAATGAAAAATAAGATTTTGAAACTTGCGAAAAGACTTGAAACATTCCGTCTTGAAGACGTTGAATCGATTATGGGCGAAGGGATAGAATATGTTTTACAAGAACTCGTTGAGGACAGACAGTTGAATTTGGTTGGCGAAATATATTCATATAAAGCCGAGCAAAATTTACCCCTGCCGTTTTGTTTCAAATTCCATTCGCAGGAAAAAATTGAGATGATAACGAAGTGTTTTTGTGCCGGGGTGAAGTCGAAACAGGCGAGTTTTCTTTTGGATATCGGGGATGCGACGATGCAGAATTTTTATAAACATTTTCGGCAGATGATTTATGAACGGCAATTGAACGCCCTTAAAACGCACTTTGAACAAAAACCGAAAATTGCAAAGATGCGGAGGTTTTACGACATACCGGTTTATTTTTATCTGTATGACGGCGAACTTTTTGTCGCCGATAAACCGCTAAAAACAAAACGCAAAAAACTTCCGCACACAAAAGAAGAATCTTTGCGGATAAAAGTTCTCTACTCTCGCCTCCGCCGCTCAATAAACCATTCCCAAATGAAACAAAACCTCGCACAGCATGTGGCGGAACATATTTGGAGGTATGGGAAAGATTACAATGAATCAATTTGTGATTTCTCAGCTATTTCTTGCAACATTCTTTCTTGACAGGACATGATTTCAAATTTTATTTTAACCAAGAACGCCAATTCAAGCCATGCTCGTACAATATTTTCTTTGCAACCATAGTGACAGCTACCATG
>JAFVFH010000015.1 GCA_017475525.1 Alphaproteobacteria bacterium
ACCTCTTTTTGAAAGCTAAAGCTTTCTTCGGTCACTCGTTTTGTCATTTTTCTTGCGGTCGCTTTTCGCTTACTTAGAAAAAAAACAAAACGTCGCCGTTTGCGGTGAAAAATACCATCACGGGTATTTTTCATCCTCACGCCCTCAAGGGGGAGGATTCAATAAAGTCACCCCCACCGTACCTCCCCCCTCAAGGGGGAGGATTAAGAAAGTCCCCTCAAGGGGAGGATTTAATAGAGAATACCCCTCAAAGGGGGAGGGTTTAATAGAGAATACCCCTCAAAGGGGGAGGATTAAGAAAGTCCCCTCAAGGGGAGGGTTAAAAAAGAGAGGAAGGATTATGAATATGTTGGATATAAATTTTAAGAAAATGAGAAAATATTTGTTGGCAGGGCTTTTGGCTTTTGCTTTTTCTTCGATTTTATGTGCAACGGATTCTTATGCCGCGTTTGAAACTTTAACAGAGACAGGTTCGGAAATTTTTGAAGGCATGAAAAAAGTTATTTTCGCGGCTGCCGGATTTGGTATTATTGCTGTGGCGCTCGGCGGTATTTTCGGCGTTTTGAACTGGAAATGGTTGGCGGCGATTATTATCGGTGTTGTGGTGATCGCCGCAACGGGCGGTTTACTCAATTATATGACGGCGGGAACGGGCGCCGATACGAGCGTGAAAGGCATTACGGATACGCTTGTTAATGCAATGCCGTATCCGGAGCGCTGATAATTGTTTGTCTAACAACTTAAACGGGGGCTGACATGAACAAGATGATGAAATTTTTAAAGATTGCGGCGGTGGTTTTGTTGCTTTCTTTTGTGATGGCGCCGAACGGGGCTATGGCTCAATTGTCAGGTGCGGGCGGAATAGCAGGGCATGAGTTGATTTCAAACGATCAGGGCTCTTTTGTTGCACCTAATCAACCAAATGCAGGCAATCCGACGAGCACGCTTGAGGACGAACAGTCAGCGATGTCGGAATCTTCAAAAGGTTATGGCGGCGACGCAAATGCCAAAGATATTTTCAGTATTTTACAAAAGAAGTTATACAGCACGCTTGTTGATTTAAGAAAAATCGTTTATGTGATTGCAGGCTTTGGCTTGGTGATGTTTGCCGTTGCGGCGATTTTCAACAAAATCAGCTACAAGCACTTAGGCTATATTATGATTGGTTTATCGCTCCTTTCTCTGATGTTTCCGTTTTTGGAATATTTCAGCGGGTATAGTTTGGAAAGCGCACAACAGAAGCAGCTGACGTTTGATAATTTTTTAGCAGCGAGCGATTATGAGAGCATCAGAGGCACTTATGAAAGTGATATAAAAAACCCGAGCGGTATAGGACAAGAAGGGCTCACCGAAGAAGAGGCGGCAAGACGCAGGGAAGAAATGAATAGTTTGCTCAATGATCCGGAAAACGGGATTTTAGGTGTGAGCGGTATTGATATGCCAAATGCGGTGACAGGTGGTTTAGGCGGTTTAGCCGGCGGCTTAGCCGGACAAGAACAGCGAGATGCTATTATCAATGCCGGTTGCAGTCCGGTGACGATGAAAGGGGCATGGAATCCCGAGACAATGAACAGAGCGGTTTGCTCGGTGACAAACGGTGTTGTGACAACAAGTTATGAAACTTGTCAAGGAAAGCTCAAAAACGGCACATGCACGAAAACAGCCGGACAGATTTTTAATGATATATGGAAAACAGGGCAAGATGTTATTCAGTTTGGTTTGAATGCCGGTCAGGCTTTCAGCGGTGGAGCGTCCGCAATTATTAATACAGTCAAAGGCGTTGAACAAATGGGCGATATTTTAAATAGCGGTATGAGTTTTCCCGATACTATACTTGCTCTTTCAAATTCTTCATCAAATTTCTTCGGAAATACCGGCTATGTGACGATGGGTTTGCAACAGATTTTAGGTGGTGCGATGGGTATGGCAAACACAGCCGGCGGTGTTGGGACAACGTGGTCTACAAATTATGAAAACAATGTCAACGGGGCAAATGGTTTTACGGCATTAATGGGTTTGCTCAGCGGATATGCCAACACGGCAGGAAACAATTTGAACCAAGGTGCCGGATATGTCAACATGGTAGGCAGTTACGGCAGAGATTTTCATACACAAGCAAACAATATTGATGCGATGCTTGACAGGTTTGGTGGTGAAGGAAGCCAGTTAAGCGAGCGTTGGGATAGTGTTTTTCATCCGGAAGAAGTGAACACTAACTCAAGTGAGATTTCGGAACGAGCGGCAGAAGAAGCTGCAAGAAGAGCGGCAGAAGAAGCTGCAAGAAGAGCAGCAGAGCAAGCTGCGGCACAGGCGGCAGCGCTTAATAATTTGACTTCGGAACAAATTGATACTGCACTTGAGTCCGGTCAATTAACGCAAGAGCAGGCAGAGGCTTTGAAAAAAGCACAAGAAGAGGCTGCTAAAAAAGAAGCTGAGCAAAAAGCTCAAGAATGCGCTCAAAAAGTAAAAGCAGCCCAAGCAGCTGTTGAAGCGGCAAAAGCTAAGGTTGCGGCAGCTCAAGCGGCTTTGTCGGAAGCAACAGATCCCGGCGCTATTGCAGCAGCAATGGCAGCCCTCCAAGCGGCGCAACAAGCAGAAGCTCAGGCTAAGGAAAATGCAGAAAAAGCAGCAAATGCTTGCAAATGACGAGGGATAAAAAAGACAGGTGCAAGTATGAGGGATATGATATTAAAAGCTGTGGCACAGCCTCCAAAACTTTTTTGGGGGCCCGTGTTGCCGACGGCGATTAATGCCGGTATTCAAGTGCCGATGATGTTTATGGCTGTCGGGATCGCTGATGTGAACCCGCTGTTGTTTGTGATTTCTATTGTGAGTTGCCACTTGGCGATTGTTGCCGCAGGTGTCAGAGAACCGCATCTGTCAACGATGATTCAAGCCTTCGGGCAAACAAACAAAGTTTCAAAGAATTTGTATCAAGAGAGAGGAAATAAATTTGAGCCCTAGTTTTGATTTTACGACGATTTTTGCACAAGGTTTGACAAGCGTCGAGGTGATGCTTGCCATTATTGGTATGATATCGGCCGCGGCATTTGCCGTTTTGCTTGCCACGCGTTTCGGAAACTGGGTTTTGCCTTCCCCCAGAGAATCGCGCGTGTCGGACTTTTTGCCGTTTGCAAGTTTGATGGAAGACGGGATTACCATTCGTTGTTCAAACGGAACTTTTGCCCGCGTTTTCAGAATTGAAGGTATGGATTTGGGCTCGGCAACGCCTGAAAAGGTTTATTCGATGATGGAGGCAAGAAAATCGACCATCGACAGTTTGTCGGAATTGTCTGTGATATGCAGGGTACTGACGCTTCGCGAGCGTGTTCAGCAAGAAGCCGAACAGGGCAATTTTAACAACGCGATTTTGGAGAAGGTGTCGGAAGTTTGGAACGCCAGTATGGATCGCGTGTATAAAAATACGCACTATATGATTGTGAGCGTGGCAGACAGAAAAGATGCCCTGAAAGATTTGAACTATGCTTGTCAATCGCTTATTGCAACGCTTGGTGAATACGGCGTTTTTCAGATGTATGAAAATGCGGATAGCAAAGCTTCAGACAGCCCGTTTTATGTTTTCAGCCGTATTTGCAGTCCCGTTTCAAAACCGGAGCCGAAAGTGCGTCATGCACAAGGCGCAGAGCTCAGCGAAATGCTCACCGCAGATCATATCCATTTTACAAAGGAAAAAGGTATTATTCACTTTTTCTCGGGTGATAAGGATATGTATGAAATCGTGATGGGAATCAGGACAACCGGCGATTATATGGACGAGAGTATGGTTGTATCTCTGCTCTCAATTGACAGCGAGCTCGTGTTGATGCACAATGTGCGTCCGATTTTCAGACCACAAGCCAGAATGATGTTGATGCAACAGCAAAGAATGGCCGCCATGACGAATTTCTCGGGCGGCGTTGTTGAGCAATACGGTGCCGCTTTGGCTGCGATTGAGGACAGCGATGCCGATTATCAGGCTTTGACCGAATATGCTATGACCATCATCTTAAAAGGCGAAAGCGAGGAAGAACTCAATTTCGGTGAAAGCGAAGTGCAACGCATTTGCAGAACTTTTTCCGTGACGCCGGTCAGAGAAGGCTGGGTGGCACAAGCTTCGTTTTTCAGTCAATTTCCGACGTATGACACGTATCCGAGGACATATCGCTATTTATCGCGCGTGGTGGCGCTTGCGATATCATTTGATCAGCCGGCAGAGGGCTTCGGCAGGTCGGACTGGGGACCGGGGGCAATTACGGTTTTCAGGACGATGTCGGGGTCGGCATATCGTTTCCAATTTCACGTGTCGCCTGAGGAAAGCGCGGTGGCGCACTGCTGCATTATCGGTCCGACCGGTCAAGGTAAGACGACTTTGCTGACGTTTTTAGCCGGACAAGCCATGAGGCATGCGGATTTGAAGGTGTTTTTCTTTGATCGCCATAGAGGTGCGGAAATCTTTACGCGCGCAATAGGCGGTGCGTATATCGGCTTTGACGGGGACAACAAAAATGTTTCGTTAAACCCGTTTGATGCCGCGGATACGCCCAACAACAGAGCCTTTTTAAGACGCTGGATGAAGGCCATCACAATGGCAGATGACGCGCTTTCAGAAAGAGAAATTGCGCGTGCGGTGACAACGGCATTCGATTATTTGAGGCCGGAAGAAAGGATTATGAAAAACCTCTATAAAAGCTGTTTTTCGCCGACCGGAAATATGAGAAGGGAAATTTATCGCTGGGTGAACCCTGATCAATACGGCAATATTTTTAATGCGGACACGGATAGCTTGGATTTGAAATCAAAGCGGTTTATGGCATTTGACTTTACGCATATTTTTGAAGATGAAACGTTGGCGCCGGCCGTTATCAGCTATATTATGCACCGAATCCAGAGCGAAACGGGCGAAACGGGTGTGCCCTCGCTGATTATGATTGATGAAACGGCACCGATGCTCAAACACCCGATGTTTAGAGATTATTTTATGATCGGTTTACAAGAAGGTCGTAAGAAACGGCAAGCGTATCTTTGCGCTTTTCAACAGCCGAATATTATCGATAAATTAGGCGTTGGTGAGGTCATCAGAGGTCAATGCCAGACAATTCTGTTTTTCAGAAACCCGCAAGCCATGCCGGAAGATTATGCCACATGGAATTTGACGCAAAATGAACTCGATTTTGTGTTCGGTCGTTCGTATCGTGATTTTCCGTATGCCATTTTGCTCTCAAGACCGGCAACGGGCGAATCGGTGATTTTGGATGTGAACTTAGGCGCGCTCGGACCATATTTGAAACTTTATAATTCGGGCAGAAAGAATGTTTTGCTTGTGGAAAGTTTAATCAAAGAATACGGAGAAGAAAACTTTGTTACAAAATATTTAAATATTGCCTGATTTGAAGAAAATTGCTTGGTAAAACGGAATTTTTAGGGTATGATTTATATAAGGGCTTGTTAAGCAAAAGGAGGTTGCTATGCAAAGAAAACATATATCTAAACTTTTTTACGGGATCGCATTGAATGTGCTTTTATGCGCTTCTCCTGCTTTTGCCTTTTGGCCGACCTTTGACATAGCTGAAGTTGCAAACACTGTCGAAAGCTGGGTTTCGCAGGTCGAGACAAGGCTTTCAACGATTCAGGAAACAATTTCGGTTTCAAACATTCAGCAAGCAATCGGGGATAAGCTCGGCGGGCTCGGCAAACTCAAAAATTTAGAGGCAAAAGCTAATAAAGCCAAACAGAAACTCGACAAGGCAAAAAAACGTGCGGAAAAGGTTATGAAGCTTAAAAAGCAGTATGAACAAGAAGCCAAAAAAGTTCTCGGGCAGGTGCAAAACACGTATAATCAAGCGATGGGTGTTGTTAACGAGGCTCAAAATACGGTTCAAACCGCCATCAATGAGGTCAACAATGTGAAAAATCAGGTTGAAGGGGCGGTTAATCAGGCCGTAAATACCGTCAATAATGCCAAAAATCAGGTTGAAGGTGCCATCAATCAGGTCAATAATGTGAAAAATCAGATTGAAAACAAAGTGGGTGATGTAAAAAATCAGGTTGAAGGGGTTGTCAATCAGGTTGAAGGCACCGTCAACGGGGTTCAAAACACGGCTCAAAATATAGGTAATTCGGCAACGAATTTATATGGCGGACTGCAAAACGGTTTTGCGCAATCAGGCGGTAATGCGGCTGTTTCGGCAGGCTCAAATCCGTCAACATTTGTGCATTCGGCTGACGGGGAAGTCGGATTTGATTATAATCCGGCAGAAGATGCGTTTGTTTCGGAAAATGAAAGCAATATGGCAACCGGTGTTGTGACATATACAAGTGCAACAGGTTTGAATGATCGTCAGGCACCGATGACATCTTTTGAAGGCGTGGGTTTATGGGAAGGTGATGATTCGGTTGAGCTCACAAATTCTCCGGAGCAGACCTTGCCGGCAGTTTCGGAAAATGATTTAGCAAATGAAAAGCTTGAAGGGCAAATCACAGAGCGTGTTCAAGAAGGTGTTGTGCAAGCAAAGGTTGCGCCTGTTGAGGCAAAAGCTGATGTTGCGCCCGCGGGGCAGGCATCCGGTTTGGAAAAGCTTTCTGTTGAGTCGGCAGAGATATCGGCAGATAAGGCAGACACCGAAACAGACGCAGTGCGTGCGCCTGCCTTGGAAAAGCCGATTTTGAGAAAAGCTTTTGAAAAAGTTTCCTATTATGATGTCTTTACTCACGGCTATGCCGCAGAGGCAAAATTTGCAACAGGCACAGATGATGACGCAAATTACTATTTTCCGGATACATTTGCGATGTGGACGGGAATCAATTTTGATGAAAAATTAGACGAAGCTAAGATGAATACTGCCGTTTCAACCATTTGTGCGGATTTGAATACGGCTGATGATCAGAAAAAAACAGAGTTTGTGACACAGTATCAAAAGCTTTTGGCTGAGGCAAGCGCACATGCCGAGGCTTATAGTGCGGCATCCGTTAAGGAATCGGAATCAACGGCAACAAGCGATGATTTGGAAAATATGCTCGGCAAAACCGACAGTATGCTCACTCAAATGTCTGCCACAGGCGAAATTTTGGCTTCGGAAATCGAAGAAAACAAACGAGAGCTTGTGATGCTTGCAGATTCTATTCAAACAGAGGTTTTCAGAGAGCTCTTTGCTTATTGCTCAAATTACACGCCAGAGGAAGAGAAATGATGAACAAAGCACTTAAAGTATTTTTAGTTCTTTTGTCGGGAATTTTTTTCTCCGGTTCAGTGCGTGCCGAGTTTGCAACGGGGACCGATGATAACGGCGTGTTTCATTTTCCTCAAGAAATGGCAAGTTGGTGTTCTTTGAATTTCAGCAACGACAAAGCATATACGTACGGCGATGTTGAAAAATGTTTCAAGCAAATGTGCAACGATATGAACTCACCGAAAGCAACAGAAGCCGCTAAGGCAAAAAGGCGCTTTGAGGAAGTGATGAAAGAAATTTGGATCAATGCTTTTATTATCAGCGTTGAAATTAAGCAAAAATATGCCAACACAAAACTCGAAGACGAGGCTTTTGAAACAAACGAGGAAGCCGGTGGGCAGGTTCGTAATCAAACAACGGGGAACGGGTATGCAACCGAAATTTTGCACACAATGTCGCACGATTTGAAGCGTTTGAGAGGGGCGGCTTTTGATCTGAAAGCTTATCGGACAATGGGAAATTATTGTGACATTTTCGGCGATGACAAAAAACAAGATAAAGGCGGTGTTCAAAAATGAAAAAAGGCGGTTTGACATTTGCTGTTGTGATGATGCTTTCGGTGGTTTCGGCAACAAAGGCATGGGCTGATATTGAGGCTTTGCAGGCGTTGATTACAAAATACGGAGATGTTGTGGAAGGTCACGAACAACAAATTCTGAAAGCACAATCGTTTATTGAAAGCACGCAACAGCTTGCAACACAAGCCAAAAGATTTAAGACAGATGTTGAAAATGTTGTCAAAGAGGCTGAAAAGACGCTTTCAGCGGCGCAAAGTGCCGTTAAGACCGCAACACAAAAAGCTCAAGAGATTAAAGACAAAGTCAATAATGTGGTCAATGTTGTCAATGCCGCAAAGGAAGGCGATTTGAACGGCTTGAAGACGGGAATTTCAAGCATGGATTTTGCAAGTTTGAATAAGTTTTTTGACGGCACAAAGGAAGATGATGAAATGGCAGATGCCGTTTTGGAAAATATGGTGCGCAAAAAAGGCGATAATTCGATTGAAAACCAGAAAGCCTTGTCAAATGCAATCAATAAGAAAAACGGCGTGGATATGGCCAATATGTATGGCAAAAGTATTGTGACACGCAAGGTTTTGAGAGGCGAAAAAGACGATTTTAAAAATCCTCAAAGTGTTGATGAGGCTATTGAACTCTTTCAGGAAAAACAGATGTCTGTGATGAAGCGCAAAAGAGAAATCAGGAATATGGAATCAACAATCAAGAGATTCCACCATACTCACGCTTTGCAAAATGTTGAAGGCGAATATGAGGAGAAGAAAAATGAATAAAAAGCTTCTTTTAAGTTTGTTGTTGGTGTTTTGCGTGGGCAGTTTTTCGGTTCAGGCCCAACCGAAAGAGGACGTGCCGTCAGCTTTTGAGCGTGCTTTAACGGCAGTTCAGACAAAGGTTGACGAGGTGACAACAAAAATCAATACCGCTGCCAAAAAGGTTGAGGAAAGCCAATTTGGGCAATCGATTAAAACAAAATATGAAGCCATGATGGCTTGGAAACAAAAAGTTGAACAAAAAGTTGCTGCAGGAAAAGAAATCTATGAGCAGAATATGAATGCCGCCAAAGAGCTTTATGGTGAAGGCAAAAAACTTTATGACGACGGCAAAAATATGTATGAGCAAGGTGCTCAATTTGCCGAACAAACAAAAGATATGGCCGAAGGGGTGTATGAGGACACCATCGGCGAGCTGAAACGGTCTGATTTGGCTTCGACGGTGACGTTGACAAATCAGCTCAACGATATCAGGTCTCAGATGAAAGAGCGAAAAGAGGTTGTTTCAACCGAATTGGCGGCACGTGTTAAATCTGCCGACGAAAACATCGACGTTTTGCAACAGATGTATGCCGAGGCTCAGGATGAGGGTTCAAAAGAATTGCTCGAGGTGTTGATGAGCGAGGCGAATATGCTCAAATCTCAGTATGAAAGCGGGTTGGAATCTTTGAGCGCAGATGATGGCGAATATTTGAAGCTTGATGAAGAATATCAAAATCTGCAAGCGCAATATGACCAGACAAATGAGCTCTTAAAACAAGCCGAGGAGAATGTGAAGCAAAAGGGTTTGAGTTTGGCGGCAACATTTGTGCAGAATATGATTAAAAAATCAAAAGAACAAAAGGCGGCAGAATATGGCGAGATGGAAGATGAAAATTTTGTGGGGAAAGATATGCCGCTTACCGCAAGCACGGTTGATAAGGTGATGCAGGCTCGCAGGCAGAATTTGAAAGACGATGTGATTAACGGTATTGTTCAGGTGATGAATATGCGCGCCAAAGAAACAGAAGAAGACGAAAAAACGGAGATGGTTGCGGATAATATCGCAGAAGTTGACTATGCCATTACGGCACAAAGACTTTCAAGCGGGCAACGTATTCAGGGTTTGAAGTTGATGGAAGATAATCTCGCTTTGGAAATTTCGGCGATGAAGCTTGATACATCGCTTAATATGTTAAATCAGGATTTGAGAACCAAACATTCGGATAGGGTTTTGAGCGAGATTAGGCTTGAAAATTATCAAATGACGGAAGAAACTTTGAAAGAAAACGGGCTAAAGAAATAAGGAGACGTGAAATGAAGAAAATATGTCGGTGCTTGGTTGCAGTGTTTGCGTTTTATAGCTCGGAAGCTTTTGCTTTTGTTCCGCCTCCGGGGCCGCTTTCGCCTGTTTTTGACTTTATCAATGACGGGATTGAGGCAGGTAAGGCTCAAATGAAAAAAATCAAAACTTATGCTCAACAGCTTCAGGAAATCAGAGATGAGGCCTTGAACAAAATTAAGTCGGCGAAAAATTTCATCGGACTTGATTTCGTGCAATCACCGCTGAAAAAAGAAGAGGGCACGCCGACACTCGCTTCGGCCAAAGAGATTGCAGATTCACAAATTGCGGATATGAATGACGCAAGTTCCGTTTCTGAGGCTTATCAGACGCTCTTTTTGCAATATCCTTTAGAGTTGCTCGATAAAGTGCCGTCAACGCAAAGAGAAGCTTTTTTGAGTATATATCACAACAAACGCGTTGAGTTTGCCAATGACAGTATGATGGAGCTTTCTCTTGCCATCAGGGATTTGGAAAAAAACAGGATGCCCGCCATTCATGCCGAGATTGAGAGTTTGTCGGAATGTTATGTGGAGGGCAAAGAAGGGGCATCAAGTCTTTGTCAGAGCGCGTCGGCGGCAGATGAGGAGCTCGGGAACAGAGCCAATGAATATAAGTTAGAGTCTGCACTTGATTCAACGCTTCGCGTTTATCAGGAAACGATTTGCTTAAAAGCACAATATGAAAGCGGTGTGGCGCTTCAAAACGGGGTGGAGCCGTTTAATAAAGACGAAGTAGAAAAAACAAGGCCGGCAAAAGAAAATATGAGCTATGATGTGCACCACCAAATGCTCTTTACAAGTGCGTTTGCGCAAGCTTCAAAGAGCAGTTTGCTTCAACAAAATGATGTGGCGGCACAGCCTCTTAAAAAACAGGAACAAAAACAAACACGCAAAATTGAAAATCCGGCTTTGGCGCTTGAAGAAAGCACGGCCTTTCAAAAGCACACACCTTTTGAGGGGGCTGAGGACCAATTAAATGCACTGCCTGTTTTGGAAGGTGCTTACGAGATGTTGAGCGAAGCTCAAAAAATGCACAACACAAAGCAACAATTGCCGAATTTGAGAAAGCCGTTTTTGGAATATGAAAAAATGAATGCCTTGCATAGGGTAGCTGTTGATAAGCTCGCTCAAGCAGAATTAAATTCGAGGGATTATTTCGGAACTTATTATCCGCTTGCAAATGATTTGTGGTTCGGCAAAGGTTGTCAGATGCAAAAAATTAAACTCGGCAAAAAGTGTCCGACGGTGACGGGGTGTAAAGGTCCGAAAGATTATGATGACTATTACACGTATCACATTTTGTGTCCGAGAAATATTTTTTCGGCAACGGAATATGAAAAGAAAGACGGATTATCGGGGTATGTGATTTCGGCATATAAGCTCTCAAAGGCCGATAAAATTCTGAATATGAAAGGTGATATGCTCGGCTATGTGAACGAAGGCGGGTCGGTTGTTGATTTTTCGGGCAAAAAAATAGGTGTTCTCGGGGCGGATAAAAAGTCGGTTGTTGATGAAAACGGCAAGTCTTTAGGAACAGTTGTTTCACAGGCTCTGGCGGCTGATACGGACGATCTTGGAACAATAGTGATGGATTTTAATACGGATCTTAAAGTGCCCGAATTTGGCAAAGAGCCGGATTTGAGAACAATGATCGGAAGCGGCGATGATTTGGTTTCAACATCAGCCGAAGATGAGGCTACCCAAAGCGTGCGCGAGCAGGGTTTGAACAGGTGGCAAATCGGGGCAGCTGCAGCCGAACTTGTCGGCAGGGATATGCAAAGTATTTCACCGGCGTTTGGCATGGCAAAGATAAAATATGGTGTTTGGGGCGATGAAAAGCGGTTTTATCGTCAATATTTGGATAAAAAATATGAAAATATGTCGCTCTATTTACAATCTCCGCGGGCAGAACTTTCGATGTTTGATTTTGCGGCGGCGATTAATGATTCGATGGAAGTTGACCAGAAAACACTCAATGATTATAACACGCGCGTGACAAACAGTTATCAGGTTCAAATCAACAGTGCCGAGAGCGATTACAGCTATTGGAGCAGAAAATATAATGCGGCCGAATCAGGCTCGGATGAAGAAAAAGAAGCCTTAAGCGAACGGAATGCGGCAAGCAGAAAAATCAGCTCGCTCAAAAGGGAACGCGATAATCAAATTGCTCAACACAAAAAAGAAGTTGAGGAAAAACTTAATCGCGAAAAGACGGCGAATGCGGCAAGTATTGCATCGGCAAAAACTTCATGGACGGCAACCGTTGAGGCTTTTGAGGAATCATCTGAGCTTTCAAAAATGCAGGAAGCGCATGAAAAAGCACGGGATAATTTGGTTTCGTCTTTTATCAGGGCAATACGTCTGTTGAATGAGAACAGAGATCTCGCTTCTCAGGAAATTGACGAAGTGATGATTGCCTTAAATGAGAAAAAGCAGAAATATAATGATTTCATCGGGCTTAAAAAAGATGCTGAGGAAGGGGCGCTTGCCGAAGAAGAAAACATTGAAAGGATTGATGAAAGGAAAAAACAAGACCCGTCTTATGTGACCGAACTTGAGGGTTATGTCGGTATGAGGGATATGGCCGTTCAGCGAAAAGCTGAAAATGAAAAACAAGCGGCGCAAGCGAAAACGGATGCCGATCAGGCGCTTGAAGGAATTGAGGATTTACAAGATCAGATCGAACAGCTTAAAAATCAGATTGCCGCGATTGATAAACAGATTGAAAACACGAAAAAGTCATATATCAATCAAGCCGTTGCTTTGGAACATGTACAACATGAAGAAATGAAAGAGGCTCTCTCTCAAAGAGCTTCGCTTACGCCGCAGGTGCCGACCGTATTGTTAAGCGCTTCGACGGCAACGATTTCGCCTATTTATGCGATGAGCAGGGTGTTGGTTAAGACATTTAAGGACAATGCCGATCAGGCAGTTAAAAAAGCATATCTCTCTCTTTTGTCTTTGGGCGACAGATTATATGATCCGGATTCATATTCCCTGATTTCAAAAATTCATAAGCAAATGCTTGATGAGATGGCGGCGAAAAACGGATATGTTTTATCGAAAAATGTTGTTTCAGAGCTTTTGATGAGCAACAAATCGATTCTTGAAAATGCTTCAACAATGCTGTTTTCAACGATGTTCGGCAACAAAGGCGCATATGAAAACGAAGATACGGTTTATATGGTGTCGATGAATGCGGGAACACGAGATTTTTATGCACCGAAACGTATTTTGCCCGAACGCACGCCGCCTATCAGAGAAGTGTTCCATCTTGACAGTGCGGATTATGACGCGATTTTAAAAACGGATGCGATAAAAAAGGTGAGCAACCCGAAAACAACGCGTTTGGAATTTTTACGCATGGGGCAATTTGTTGCATCTGAAATGATGCCGTCGATTTGGCGTTCTATTTTAGGGCCGAGAGGGTTTGTTGAAAGAGATGTTGATGTTGAAGATATCTTAAATACAAACGCTTCAGATAAACAAGCTAAAGAATTTTTGGACGCTAAAGGTGAAATACCTGTGAGCAAAACCGTCGGGGAATTATCTGTTTTCTTAAAATATGACAACGGACTCACTTTCAGAGATGATATTTATGAGCTTGCAAAGTATTTTGATGATGCAGAGCAGGGCAATATTGAAACTGATGAAGATGAAATGAAAGAAAATGAAAAGAAAATGCTCACGCGAAATCAGGTCGGCGACTATTTGCAATTTATGGATTTGGAAAAGAGCTATCAGACAACCATCAGTCAACTGAAAGTTAAGGTTGATGAAGGGCGTCGGGCAATCGAATCCGTGTTGGAAAAAGTGTCTTGTCCGTATCAAAAGAAAGAGACTGGCTATATCAAAGAAAATGAGGTGAAAACAAAAATCGTTTCAACCGAATTTATTGCCGATGAAGAAACGTATGAGGCTATTTCAAAGTGTTTGGATGAAGGCAAAAATATGTTTATTAAAGAGGCGCAAGGTTTGCTTGCCTCGCTTCCGAATGAGCTCAGTGAGTTTGTTGCCACACGCAAAGAAAAGCTTGATAATATGATTAAAGCGCTTCAAATGGACAATGAAGAATTAGTGACGCTTTCGGACAATACAGAGGCTAATGATGAGCTTTCCGAACAAATTAAGACGAAAAGAACAGATGCTGCCGTTGTCGGAAAATACGGCGAAGAAGCACAGGCCGAATTTGAAAAGAATTTAGATCAATTTGAAGTGCCGTATCGTGCAAAATATGAGTGAGGCTTTGAGATTTAATGACTGATATATTAGGTGGTGGACAGAAAAAACCGGCGATTTCGGATTCAAATTCCGTTTCTTACGGGTATGTGACGGACAAAGAAATCAAAAAGACGCTCAAAGAATCTTATTATCAATGGGTTTCAAGGTTGATGATTTTGCTTTGTATTGTCTCTCTTGTTTTTTTTACAACGGCTTCTCTTGTGCTCTTTCGAATGGCACCGCAAGTCAGCGTTGAACCCTTTTTGATTATTAAACAAGACAACTCGGATTCTATGGTGCGCTATGAGGTGATTGCGCATGATATGGCCTCACGTAACCAGATTATGGAAACTTTTATCAGGCAATATGTGATGATGCGAAACAATGTTTTGTTAGATGAGAGGGAAATGCAATCCAGATGGTTTCCGGGCGGAATTGTGAACTACCTTTCCGCACCCGATGTTTATATTAAATTTAATCATGAAGCGGTCGCTTCTTTGACTCAAACACTAAAAGAAAATATTGTTCGTGATACGGAAGTTATTTCGGTCAATAAGGTGGGCGGTGAAAAAAGCCCTGTTTGGAAAGTCGATTTCAGGACGTATGATTTAAAGCGCGGTTCTTCGGAAACAGACGGACGTCTTATTTTGAAAACACGCTATTGGACGGCTTCGGTCACGGCATTTTTTATTCCGCAACGTCTTTTTATGGCAAAAAGACTTATGAATCCTTTAGGGTTTACGGTTGTGAGGTATTCGCAAACCGAAGTCGAAATCCTATAAAAACTGCGTATAACAGGCCATCTAAGCCTAAAATTTCAGGTCAAAAGTGTCCTCACGTACTTCTTTGTACGCTGCGGTACTTTTGCCTTTATTTTGAACTTATCTGACCTGTTCTCCGCAGTTTTTTGAAAAAGCGTTATCTAAGCCTAAAATTTCAGGTCAAAAGTGTCCTCACGTACTTCTTTGTACGCTGCGGTACTTTTGCCTTTATTTTGAACT
>JAFVFH010000016.1 GCA_017475525.1 Alphaproteobacteria bacterium
AAAATCATTTTCTAAGAAAGGTAATAAAAATGGCAGAACAACAACAGTCGACACTTATGATTAACAGTCAATATATCAAAGATTTGTCACTTGAAATTCCGCACGCACCGGAAATTTTTAAGGAACTCACCAAACAGCCGTCCCTTAAGGTGGACATTTCGGTTGATACGCAAAAATTAGAAGACAACACCTATACGGTTGATTTGAACTTGGCATTAAACGGTGATATTGAAAGCAAAAAACTCTTTATTTTAGAGTTGACCTATTCGGCAGTTGTCACATTAAACGTTCCCGAAGAGCATTTGGAGCCGATTTTGAATATCGAAATTCCGAGATTAACATTCCCGTTTGCGCGTAATATCGTCACTCAATGCTTAATGGAAGGCGGTTTGCCACCGATGATGTTGACGCCGGTTGATTTTGCGGCTGTATATGCGGCAAAGCAAGCCGGACAAGGGAAAAACTAATCATGCGCTTGGCGCTTTTTCAGCCCGATATTGCGCAAAACACAGGCACGTTGTTGAGATTGTCGGCGTGCCTTGATTTGCCGATGGATATTATTGAACCGTGTGGCTTTTTGTTTAATGATAAAGGCTTAAAGCGTGCGGGAATGGACTATTTGGAATATGCCGATTTCAGGCGTCATGCTTCTTGGGATGATTTTTTAAGTTATCGCGCAGAGCACAAAGATGAATACGGGCGCATTGTCCTGCTCACCACCCACGCCTCAAAACCCTATACGGAATTTGAGTTTCAAAAAAATGACATTATTTTGATGGGGCGCGAGAGTGCAGGCGTTCCTGAAGCTGTGCATCAACTTGCTGACGCACGGCTTCTAATCCCGATGAACAAAAATGCGCGTTCGATAAACGTGGCTGTTTCGGCGGTTATGGTGGTCGGTGAAGCGCTTCGACAAACAAACCTCTTTCCAAAAATTTAATTTTTTTAAAATTTAGACTGGATTTTTGCTTTAAAATGTGGTATAACGAGTCGTGTTCTGATAAAAAAAATAATATGGAAAAGGCAAATGAGTATCAAAAAGTTACCGACTGTATCATTTAATTCCGGCGAATATGTTGTATATCCTACACATGGCGTCGGCAAAATTTCGGACATCTCAAAGCAGACCATTGCGGGTTCTGAGCTTGAGTTGCTCGTTGTTAATTTTGATAAAGATAAGATGACACTTCGTATTCCGCTTGCAAAAGTGGAGCATGTCGGCTTGCGCAAAATTTCGGAGAGCTCAACGATGAGCGAGGCTCTTGAAACATTGAAAGGCAAACCGAAAATCAAAAAGATTATGTGGTCGCGTCGGGCACAGGAATATGAAAATAAAATCAATTCAGGTAATCCGATTGCCGTGGCAGAAGTTGTGCGCGATTTATATCGTCAGGAAAATTTGGCTGAACAATCTTATAGCGAACGTCAGATTTATGAACAGGCTTTTGACCGTTTGGCATCAGAGGTTGCTGTTTGTGATAATATTTCGATTGAAGACGCGAACAAAAAGTTGCTGAACATTTTAGCACGTTAGAAGTTCTCATTTTTTAACTCCTGAAAGGGTGGGGATTCGTCCCCGCCTTTTTTGTTGCTTCTCTTGAAATGGATTGCCTTATTTTGAGTAAGGTGAAAAAAATGAAAAAAGTTTTAAAAACTTTTAAAAAACCTATTGACTCTCAAAAAAAATTTAATATAATCCGCTTAATTTTGAAAAGTGGTGATCAACTTTTTGAATGTTTATTTATTGATAATGGAGAATTAATTTGGCTCGTATAGCTGGCGTAAATATCCCAAGTGCCAAAAGGGTAGAGGTCGCTTTGACCTATATTTTTGGTATTGGACGTAAAACTGCTCAAGACATTTGCACAAAATCTGGTGTTTCGATGGACCGTCGCGTGCAAGACTTAAGCGATGAAGAAGTTTCAAAGCTTCGTGAAGTGATTGACCATGACTATTTGGTTGAAGGTGAACTTCGTCGTGAAGTCGGCGTGAACATTAAGAGATTGATGGATCTCGGATGTTACAGAGGTTTGAGGCATCGTAAAGGTTTGCCTGTTCGCGGACAAAGCACAAAACAAAATGCGCGCACCCGCAAAGGTAAACGTAAAACTGTTGCCAATAAGAAGAAATAAGTGAGGGTATAATGGCAAAAGCAGCAACACAACGTGTTAAGAAAAAAGAAAAAAAGAATATCACATCCGGCGTTGCCCATGTGAATTCCACCTTTAACAACACCAGAGTAACCATTACGGATGCTCAAGGTAATACCGTTGCATGGTCAACAGCCGGTGCACAAGGCTTTAAGGGCTCGAGAAAGTCGACTCCTTATGCCGCACAGGTTGCCGCTGAAGAAGCAGGCAAAAAGGCGCAAGAAAACGGCATGACAACCTTGGAAGTTGAAGTTAAAGGTCCGGGTTCAGGTCGTGAATCTGCAGTCAGAGCATTGCAAGTTGTCGGTTTTACAATCACGTCTATTCGTGATGTGACACCGATTCCGCACAATGGTTGCAGATTAAGAAAACGTCGTCGCGTATAGTTTTTTATTTCGCCAGCGGAGGTTGGTTTCATATCTCCGCGGCGCATTTTGTTTTTTAGTTAATACTTTAATTTTAAGAGGGTACTCCGGTGATTCAAAAAAATTGGCAAGAACTTATTAAACCGACTAATTTAGAAGTTAATTCCGAAGGTCTGAACAAATCTAAAATAGTTATAGAACCCCTTGAGAGAGGCTTTGGTTTGACACTTGGCAACGCCTTGAGAAGAGTTTTACTCTCCTCCTTGCAGGGCGGTGCTGTTACGGCAATCAAAATTGATGGTGTTTTGCACGAATTTTCAGTTATTCCTGGCGTGCGTGAAGATGTTACGGATATTGTTTTGAACATCAAAGGCTTGGCAGTGGCTGTCCACAGCGAAGGTCAAAAAACGATGTATCTTGAAGCTCAAGGTCCGTGCACCGTTACCGCCGCAATGATTGAAACGGGGCATGATGTTGAAATCATGAATCCCGATCATGTGATTTGCAATCTTGATGCCGGTGGTAAAATTTCGATGGAATTGACCGTTACAACAGGTAAGGGTTATGTTCCGGCATATCAAAACAAGTCTTCCGATTCGGCTATTGGCGTTATTGCTGTTGACGCAATTTATTCGCCGATTAAAAAAGTTTCATACAAAGTTGAAAACACGCGTGTCGGTCAAATCACAGACTATGACAAGTTGACAATGATTGTTGAAACAAACGGTGTTGTCACACCAGAAGATGCGGTTGCTTTCGCTGCACGTATTTTACAAGATCAATTAAAACCGTTCATCAACTTTGATGAACCTGAAAACGAAATTTAAGACATCAAAGAAGAATTGCCGTTCAATCGTAATCTTTTGAAGAAGGTTGAAGAGCTTGAACTTTCTGTTCGTTCTGCTAACTGTCTCAAGAATGATAACATTGTTTATATCGGCGATCTCGTTCAAAAGACGGAAGCTGAAATGCTTCGCACACCGAACTTCGGTCGCAAATCTTTGAACGAAATCAAAGAAGTCTTAGCAAAGATGGGTATCCACCTCGGTATGGAAACACCGGGTTGGCCGCCTGAGAATATTGAAGAATTGATCAAGAAATGTGACGATCACTTCTAAAAACTTTGTATAGCTAGTATCTACTTGAAAGCTTGAATGCTTATGTACGTTTTTTGTACACTGCGCATTCAAGCTTTCTTCGTATCTACACGCTATACAAAGTTTTTACGTTGACAACGGACCTATGTACGTTTTTTTCTACACTGCGCATTCAAGCGGTTGTTCGTATCTACACGCTATACAAAGTTTTACGTTGACAACGAGTAACTACTTGGACCCCCTCTCACTCATGTACGTTTTTTTCTACACTACGCATTCAAGCGGTTGTTCGTATTGACACATTGCAAAGTTTTTGTTTTTTCTTCTTTACTTTTATTCAAAGCTATGCGATAATAAACATCGTAACCAAAATGGTTGCGGTGTTCGAAAAACACATTCGTTGTACAACTCCTTAATGAGGAGATTCCGAGATAAGTGCATTTTATGCAACGAATAAGGAAAACTGTACAACGACAGTTTTTTCGACTCCTCCATTTTGATTATTCAAGATGGATTTTTTTTAGAAACAACAGATAGGTGATTGAAATGATGATAAACAGATATTTTTTAATGTTCGCTTCAGTATCAACATTTTTAATATGTTCTGAAGTTTTTGCGGGTGAAACAGTTAATTTAAAAGCAAATGGAAAAATTGATAATATCGTTTCTGATGATGGCTCTTATCAGATTTGGGAATACAATGATGATGGTTCTACAAAGCAATTCACTTCATATGATTCTTCGGGCAATGTTACCCAAAAACATATATTTGACTATCAAGATGAAACATATTCAATAAACAGATATGATGCAAATAACAACTTAATTAAAAAGTTTGTATATGATAATGATCATGAATATAACAGACTTTTGACTTATGCTAATGTAAACACAGTTATAGATTATAATACAAATGGGTCTGTTCTCCAAGAATATCGATATACTTTTAATCCGAGCACAGGTTTTAATTCAGGGTATGACCGATATAAAAATGGTTCTCGAGTAGGTGGTAATACTTATAGCTTTGAATTTTATACTGATGGCAGGGTTAAAAAATATTATGAAGGCTCAAAATTAGCGGCGACTTTTACATATGATGAACATGGGAATATGATCCTAAATGGTAATCAGACATACACATACCTTCCGGCAGAAAAGGATGATTCTTCTGCGCAACAAGGAGACTCAGTTACAAAACTTCCAAAGCGTATCTACACCATTGATGAAGCCGAACGTGTTTCAAAGCCGACCGGTAACACTTTTCGTTTGCGTTATAAATAACTAAAGCCCTGCCACTTTGTGGTCATGAAAGCTGTAATAATTATCTCTTGAAACGATAATATGGTCGCAAACTTTAATCTTGAGCGGAGTTAAAACTTCAATAATTTCCTTTGTGCACTTGATATCAGCTTGAGAAGGCTCGCAATCGCCGCTCGGATGATTATGATATAAAACAACAGCGGTCGCATGCGTTTCTAAAATATGTCTTGCAACATCTCTTGCATAAACGGGCACTTCGTCGACGCTTCCTCTTTGAATGAGTCTGTCTTCAATCAGGTGGAGCTTTTTATCAAGCATCATCACATGAAATTCTTCAACCTTAGCGTCAAACACAGCCGCTTTGCAATAATCCAACACATAGTCATACTCTTTATAAACGGCATAATGCGTTTCTTTCAATCGAGCGCCGCCGAGGCGTTTGTTTGCCGCAAGAATGGCCTTAAAAAGGGTGATGGTGTTTTCTGTCAGTCCGAATTCTTTGAGATTTTCGTCTGAAGCGGTTAAAGCCTTGGCAAGCGAACCAAACCGTGCAATGAGCTTTTTAGCATCATCTTTCACATCGCGCCTTGGAATCGCATAAGTCAGCATCAGCTCCAAAAATTCATAATCGGGCATTGAAGCCCCGTTGTCTTTCAAAAAGCGCTCTCTTAATCTTGCACGATGGCCTAAATAAAGAGGCTTATCATTTGTTTTTGTTTCTGTTTTCATTTTCAAACCTCACAGTTTTTAAGTAAATCGTCTAATCTTTCTTCTTTAACACCATACGGATCTTGATGAATCAGCACTTGTGCATGAGGATAAGCCTGTTTGATTTTTTCTTCGGCCGATTCGGTAATCTGATGCGCTCTTAAAAGGGAAAGATTGCCGTCCATTTCAATATGCACCTCAAAATAATATATACCGCCCAAATCGCGTGTGCGCAAATCATGTGCACCCATAATACCCTCCGTTTGTTTGAGCATATTCAAAACATTTTTCCTGACCTCGTCACCGAGTTCTTTATCAAGCAAGGCATCAACAGCCTCATGAGCGATTTTCCATGCCCAAATCAGCAAATAAAGTGCCGTCATCACAGCCGTCAAAGTGTCAAACCATTGAACACCAAAAATCTTTACCACAAAAAGTGATAAAATAATAGAGATATTTGTTAAAACATCCACCACGTAATGCGCACTGTCGGCTTTAACGGCCATGGAATGGGTGTGTCTTGCAACATATTTTTGAAATGAAATGAGAAGAAGTGTCAAAACAAGGCTTAAAGCCATCACAACAATACCGATGCCCGTTTGCTTAATCAATATGGGGTGAAAAAATCTGTCAATTCCGCTATACATCACAAAAAAACCGGAACCGGCAATGAAAGCAGCTTGCACAAGCGCACTCAAATGTTCTGCTTTGAAATAGCCGTAACGATGTGAGCAAGAAGCGCCTTTGAGCGAAAATTTCACCGCGACAAATGACACAACAGAGGCAACAATATCCGACAAACTGTCAACAAGCGATGATAAAATGGCAAGTGAGCCTGTTGCAAGTAAGGCAAAAGCTTTCATCAAAAAGAGGAGGATAGAAAGCCCCACACTCCCACTCACGGCATATTTTTTATAATGCTCGATTTTTTCCTTTGTCCAAGCTGTTGACATTTTGTATTTTCTCCCAATCATCAGCGCTGATTTCAAAATAATGTATCTTTGCGGCATTATCAAACCGTTCGATATGTTTATCGACATTCTCACCAAAAAATTGATATTTTGCAAAATATTTTAATCCCGCTTGATAAATATCAATTTGAACTCTCAACTCATTTTCAACATCTAAATTGAAAGTTGCAATTTTTTGTTTGTTCGGCAAATCTTGCACAATCTCGCCAAAAGTCGTATTTAAAAATCGTTTCATATATTCGGCGATTATTTCAGGATTGTCTGATCCGTTGATTTTGATGAGCCTGCCAAAGCGCAAATCCCAAAGGTGGCTGTATGTCCATACATCAGGATCAAGTGATAAATCCACAAAATCTATTTCAGCTTTGAAAACTTGAAATTTGCCGTCAAACTTGATATAAGCAGCACTACCCCCACGCCCGAGTTCAATATCATATTTGCCGACCTCTAAACTTTCCAAAAGGTTGTTGTTTCCATCCCAAAGCTCAATTCGCGTTGCTGTCGAACCTTCAACTTCTGTCGGCAAAAGACCGAATTTTGAGAGATTTTCGGCTCTGTCAGACTTTTTCTCGTAAAAAGTCCCTTCAAGCAAGGCGCTCAAAAAACTGCGCACTCTTTCTTGATAAACCGGTAACTGCGGACGCTCTTTTAATGACCATAGGCCGTCTTTCAAGAAAAAAGTCAAAGTTTTATCATGTGTGCTGATTTTGATTGTTTGGACTTGATTAATCTCACCGGCAAGTTTTGGCAAGATCGGCTTGCCCTCATATTTTTCAATTTCGGATAAATTGCTTATTAAAGAAATTCCCACCCCGCAGATAAGCAACAAAAGGCAAATAACGGCGATTTTGAGGAGTTCTTTATTGATATGCATTTGCGTTTTTTCTTTTTCCTTTTTTTCTTTACGGCAGAAGACAAAGACGAGCAAAAGAATGCTCAAAATCAGCGGTACGGCAAAAATATTCATAAATTTTGTGATAAATGCGATGCGCTCGATTTTAGATGTTGCCGAAAGTCTGATTTCAGAGAGTTCTCGGCGCAACAAGTCAAGATCTTTTTTGATGTTTGAGATAAGCGAGAGTTCATCTGGGGTGAACATTTCACGCTCTTCAAAATCGCGTTTGCTCCAAACTTCTTGCAGTTTGAGCTTTGTTTCATCAATGCGCTGAAAAATTTCTTCTTCTTTGAGCTTATATTCAAAGATACTTTGTTTGCGTATATTTTCCAAATCATTGAAAGCTCTGTTTTTTGCACCTTTACCGCGCAGATTAAGTAAGGTTCTGTCGTTTGTTAAAAAATCAAGCGCATTTAAGATAAAATCGGCGTTATTGAAGAGCGGCACAAAATAGCTTTCTTCCAAAAAGTTTTGTTTAGAGCCCCAAAAACTGTCATAAATAAAATCCGTATCGCCGACCACAATCAAATCAAACTGATTATTCGGGTTTTTGCCGTGAATGTAAGCCGCCAAAAATTTGATGTTGTCATCTTTTTGATAGTAGCTCAAAATCTGGCGCGGATTAAGCCCGTTATATACCACGCTGATTGGCATTAATGCTGAATCATCGCTTGCCATTAAAAGGGGCATAAAACTAATGTTGGCATTGTCAAGTGGCATAATCACACCGGCCGATGTCATCATGAGTGATTTCAAATTTTTTGTGATGATGCTGAACGGGTTAAAGTTGTTTTCACTGAGCTTGAACTGAATGACATCTTGCGTGTAAGCGGGGTTGTTTTTGTAGTTGCTTGTCGCATCAACAGTGATTGAGTTTTTCAAATCGGCAACGACATAATCTTGATAGAACCGAAATCCGAAAAATTCATCTAATGAGCCGAGCTCCGAAGCCCCGTAAGGGCTTGATGTGTTCATATACAGCCGTTGAGCCTCGGCCGCTCCATCAAGAAGAAGCAAGATTTTGCCATAATCTTGCGAATACTCTTTAATTTTTTGAACCATTTCATCTGTTAAACCTTTCGGATGTATCATGAGCAGAATATCCGGACGCTCATCAAAATCTTGAGGTTTTTCAATGAGCTTTAAGTTGTATAGTTCTCCAATTTTCTTTGAAATTTCAAAGGGTTGAAAGGTCATATCATTATTTTCGCTTGTCGCACCCAAAACAGGCAAGCTTGAAATAATGCCGATGGTTTTCTTTTTGTGTGAAAGCCTATAAATCAAGCTTGTCAAATCCTGTTCCAAAAAGCTTAATCGTTCAAAAGAGAGATAAGGTATCACTTCTTTGTTATCCAGACTGTCGGTAATTGAAAGTCCGAAAAGCGCATTTTGGTTGATGTCTATTAAGGGAATGGGTTGCAAACCGTCTGCAATGGCCTTATCTTCGGCGCTGTCTAAATTTTGCGGATGGTAAATTCGATAGTCGAATTTGCCGTTTGAGGCGTTTTTATAGTTTTCGAGGAGCATTTTGACACGGTCAAACATCTGTCTCAAATCAGGATTTCGCTTTGATAAAATGTTTGAAAAATAGAGTTTTGCCGTTACGTTTTCAGGCAAACTTTCAAGCACGTGAACGGTGTCTTTATTCAAAGTCCAAATTTTTTCTTGGCTGAAATCCATTTGAGTGCCACGCGTCAAATTGTTTGCAAGCAAATTAAATCCCATAAATCCGATAAGCATCAAAAAAACAGCACAAACATAAACCCATTTGTCGGTTGATTTGAGCCAAAAAGAAGTTCCGGCTGTTTTGAAACTGACAATGAGCATTGTCATAAAGTTAAATAAAATGATAATTGAGGCAAAAAATAGCACATCACGCCATTCCAAAAGCCCGTTAATCAAACTGTTAAAGTGCGTCAAAAAGCTAAATGATGCAATGGTATCAATCAGATAATCGGGCAAAAAGAGTCTGAAAAATGAAAGCACAAATTCAAAGCCGCTGAAAAAGAATAAGAGATTTGCAATCACAGCCAAAACAAGCGCAATCACCTGATTTTTGGTTAAAGCAGACATTGCTTGCGAAATGGAGAGCATTGCACTGGCAAGTGCAACTCCGGCGCCATAAGACAAAAGAATAATTCCGCCGTCAGGCTCGCCTAAAATATAAACGGTTATCACAAATGGAAATGTCAGTAAAAGTGCAAGCACGCAAAAAGCAAGCGAAGCTAAAAATTTTCCCCAAACAAGGCAAGGAAGAGTGACAGGCATCGTCATCATTTGCACAATGCTCTTGGTCTTGAATTCTTCAGCCCAAAGTCTCATCGAAATTCCGGGCAAAAAGAGTAAATAAAGCCACGGCAAAAAATAAAACATATAAAAAAGTGAAGCTTCGCCACGCTCAAACAAATGCCCGAAATAAAAGGTTGCCACACCGTTTAAAAGCAAAAAACTCACCAAATAAATATAGGCAAGCGGCGAAATAAAATAGCGCATCAGTTCGTTTTTAAAAACAATCCATAGGTTTCGCATTATTTTTTACTCCTTTGTCAGTTTTTTGAACGCATCGGCCAAAGTTTTTGTTTTTGTTTTCTTAAATATTTCGGTGCAGTTTCCGTCAATCATCATTTTGCCGTGGTTGATAATAATCACGCGCGAACAAACAGCTTCGGCTTCATCTAAAAGGTGTGTTGAAATCAAAATTGTTTTATCCTTGCTCATTTGATATATAAGTTCTCTCATATGTTCTTTTTGGTTGGGGTCTAAACCATCCGTCGGTTCGTCAAGGAGCAAAATAGGCGGGTTAGATAAAATGCTTTGCGCAAATCCCACACGTCTTAAATATCCCTTTGAAAGCGTTTCGACTTTTTGGGATAAAACCTCTTGAATGTGCGCCAGTTCAACAGCACGCCCTAAATCCGTTTGCAAGACACCTCTTAAATCTGCCATATATTTTAAAAACATTTTGACCGTCATATCAGGATATATCGGCGCACCTTCAGGCAAAAAACCGATTTTCGATTTTGCTTGTATCGGATTTTTACTGATGTCTTCACCATCAATCAAAATTTTGCCTGAAGTCGGGCTCAAAAAACCTGTTATCATATTCATAAGCGTTGATTTTCCGGCACCGTTCGGGCCTAAAAGAGCAATAATTTCGCCTCTTTGCGCACTGAAGTTAAAGTTTTGAACAGCCTTAATCCTGTCATAGGTTTTGCACAAATCAACAGTTTCAATCGCATTTTTCATTTTTCTTCTTCCTTGTCATAAAGTTTGCCCCCCGTCATCGGTGCACTGACACCTGTAGTTGAGGGAAAAGTAATCGGCAGATGATAAAATCTTCTGGCGGTCAAAAAGGCAAAAGCACTTGCGTCATTCGGTTTGACTTCATCGTGTGAAACAAAAGCATTTATTCCATCAGCCTTGAGTTTTTGCTTTAAATTTCGAACGAGCGTCGGATTCAAAGCTCCGCCGCCGCAAATCATGACGGATTCTGGTTTTGAAGGCAGAAGCGTTTGCACGGCTTTTTGAATACTTACGGCAATAAAGTCAACAATCGTAGCGGCGCCGTCTTCGATACTCAAGCCCTCAAAATGCTCTTCTTTATCCTTAAAAGCGTTGAGGTCGAGCGCTTTAGGCGGCAACATTTCAAAAAATTCGTGTTTCATCAAACCATTGACAATTTTTGTATGAACTTGTCCGAGTGCTGCCCGTTGACCATTATAGTCCATTGCCACATGAGCATGCTTTTTCATAAAGTGGTTGAGCATGGCGTTTGCCGGTCCGCAGTCAAAGGCCAACATTTCCCCTAAGGAGCCGATATATGTTAAAGAACTGACACCGCCGATATTGATAAACAGTGCCGGCTTTTCAAGGTGTTGGGCAAGTGCATGATAATATGTTGCGGTCAAGGGGGCACCTTGCCCGCCGTTTGCAATATCGGCATTGTGAAAATGCGATACGACCGGAATTTTGAATGTATCAAAAATCACTTGCCCTTTACCGAGCTGATAGGTATATGAGGCTTTTGCATCATGGGTGATGGTCGGTCCCTCAATACCGATTAAATCAATTTTTTGAGTATTTGAACCAATCACTTCGGAGATAATGTCGCGCATCATCTTTGTGACATCATTTTCAACCGTTTCGATTAAAACCTTATCATCAGGATTGTTGATGTTTTTGCCGGAGATAAGCTCGATTTTGGTGCGCAAAAATTCCGGAAACGGAATACTGCCTGTCAGATATTCCCGGTAAATATCCACCCCGTCCGTTGAAATGAGGGCGTATTTGATGGCATCAATCGATGTTCCGCTCATCAAAGCCAAAACATTTAAGGGTTTTATCATCATATTATTAAAATTTTTTACCTCACATCTTGCAATGCTTAAAATGATACGCTAATATGCGTTAAAATTTCGTTATAAAGGAAAGAAAAATGACAAACGTTAAATCTGAATTTTTAAATATTATGCTCGAGCGCGGCTTTTTCAATCAATGCACCAATTTAGAGGGCTTTGACGCCTATCTTTATGAGTGCGAACAAAAGGGTGTTCCCGCTGTTGGCTATTTAGGTTCGGATCCGACGGGTGACAGCCTTCATGTGGGCCATATTGTGCCGGTGATGATGATGCGCTGGTTCCAAAAATGCGGACATAAGCCCTTAACGCTTGTCGGCGGTGCAACAGCGCGCATCGGTGATCCGTCAGGCAAAGACAAGCTTCGTCCGTTCTTAAGTGAAGAAACCTTAAAACACAATGCGGAAGGCTTAAAAAAATCATTTAAAACTTTTCTTGATTTTTCAAATACGCGCAACGGCGCTGAAATGGTTGATAACTGGGATTGGTTTAAATCCATCAACTACCTTGAATTTTTGCGTGACATCGGCACCTGCTATTCGGTTAATCATATGCTCACGATGGAGAGCGTCAAAACACGTTTGGAACGTGAACAGCCGATGAGCTTTTTAGAGTTTAATTATCAGCTTTTGCAAGGTTATGATTTTTGCGTTTTAAATCAGCGCTACGGTTGCCGTGCCCAAATTGCAGGGGCAGACCAATGGGGCAATATTACCTCCGGCACTGAACTCGGGCGTCGTCGTTATAATGTTGAGCTTTTCGGCTTCACAAGTCCGATTTTGACAGATTCGGCAGGCAAAAAGATGGGTAAATCCGAGGGCAATGCCGTTTGGATTAATGAAGAAAAACTTTCTTCTTATGATTATTTCCAATATTTCAGAAACATCGGCGATGCCGAGGTGGCAAAATGCCTTGCCATTTTTACCGATTTGCCGATGGACGAAGTTAGGCGCTTATCAGCCTTAAAAGACCAAGAAATCAATGAGGCTAAAAAAGTTTTGGCTTATGAAGCAACAAAAATGTGCCGTGGGAAAATTGCCGCTGACGAAGCTTTGGAAACAGCCGTCAAAACCTTTGAACAAGGCATGTCAGGCGGTAATTTGCCTGTTTTAGAAGCCGATTTGAATTCCGGTATTTCGGTTTTGGATGCGTTTTTAAACATCGGTTTCGTTTCAAGCAAAGGAGAGGCGCGCCGTTTGATTAAACAAGCCGGCTTAAAAATCAATGACAAAGCGGTGACGGACGAAAATTATATCATCACGATAAAAGATATTGAAAATGGTGAGGTTAAGCTCTCTCAAGGCAAGAAAAAACATGGCTTAATCAAAGCGTAAGATATTTTTTGTTTTTTCTTGACTTTTTTGCAAAATTTCAGCATAATAAAAAACAGGTATAAAAGGAAACTTTTATATCAAGTGTCTTTATAGGCGCGGAGCTGTCGAAAGCTTTATGATATGTGCGGTGATGGATAACACCGCTTTGGTGTTATTTTTATTTTTAAATAACACACATTATCCCCGAATGAAAGTCGGGGAGCCGATGGCGAATGTTCAAGATTTTAATCTAAAGGCTATCGGAGTCATTTCACATATCATGATTTTCGAACTCTCCGACCGCTCTTTTAAGACGCGGTTTTTTTAATGATGATGTTAACGACCCGTCATGCCTGTAGAGCATAAGCGAGGATTAGGCATCCAAAGAATCTTTTGGACCCCTTATCTTCGCACCTTCAGTGCTCGAGGGGTGACAATTAAAAGGAGAAAAAATATGAAAAAAATATATCCTATTTCAATTTTAATCTTTTCATCATTGATGTTTTTCAATGCCAAAGCAGCAAGTGAAGGAAAGTGTGGTGAAACGGATGAAGATTGCCATTATAACTTAAGTGACACAGGACACTTAAAAATTACGGGTTCCGGTGCACTGACTTCTTATCCATGGAATAGATCTGCCGTTTATAGTCTTGAAATTGATGATGGGATAACATCAATTGCGCAAGCGGCTTTCAGAGGTGGACAATATACAGAAGTCGATATTCCAAACTCGGTTGAATCCATCGGGTTTCAAGCTTTTTACAGCAACACCTTAACAGAGGCAACTCTTGGAAAAATCATTGAAACTCAAGCCTTCAGAGATGCAATTAACTTAAAGACGGTGACAATTAAAGAGGGCGTGACATCACTTGCCGAAAGTGCGTTTAACGCGATGGTGAATTTAGAAAAAATAACATTGCCGGATACTTTGGAAACCATCAACCAAAAAGCTTTTTGGAATACACCCAAACTTGAAAGCATAGAGCTTCCCGAAAACTTGAAAACAATAGGCTTCGGTGCATTTTATAGTTCCGGCATCAATCAAATTGATATTCCAGATTCTGTGACATCAATTGCCGCCACCGCTTTTGGCAATTCAGATATCACGACAATGAGCATCGGCAAAAGTCTTGAAGTCACAACGGCAGGCGGCGCCACAAATCTTGAAAGTGTCATTATTCGTGATGGTGTCACAAAAATAGCACCTGATGCCTTTCGTAATTTGAAAAATCTTGAAACGGTTGTTTTGCCGGATGGCGTGGAAACTATTGGCAACTCTGCATTTTTCGGATGCACAAAGCTAAAAGATTTATTTATTCCGGATTCTGTGACGTTCATTGATGGTTTTGCTTTAGCCGGTGTCACCGCAAATATTTATTGCAACGACACAAGCAAAGACAGATGCAAAAATCTGGTTTATGGCACGGGAATGGTGCAGGGAACAGGTTTCGCCGGTACATTAAATTTGTATACGGTTGATAATAACGGTATATATCATATCGGCAATAAAAAGTTTGCCTCCTATTCGGATATGCTGGCAGGAAAGCAACTTCGGAAGCGCATTTATACGGTTGATGAGGCAACTAAGCTTTCCAAACCTGCCGGCAATACTTTTAGATTGAGATATAAGTAATAAAATCTTACGCTCTAAAAAAACGGCCGCTGTTTATAAAAAACAACGACCGTTCAACAGGAGAAAAAAGGGTCTTTACTTCTCCCTCTAATCCTCCCCCTTAGCACCTTTGGTGCGGATAAGAGGGGGGAGGTTTGGAGGGGGTGGCTTGATTATCTGTATCTCAGCCTAATCGTGTTGCCGGTATCTTTTGAAAGAGCTGACGCTTCTTCAATCGTATAGATACGTTTCATACGAAGCATTCTTTCACGCTCTCTTGCCTCAGCTTCCGCACGCGCCGCCGCAATACGGGCTTCTTCTGCCGCCTGCGCCGCTTGTTCGGCTGCAATTCGCTCAGCCTCTGCCGCCGCTTCGGCGTTTAAGATATCTTGTTGCCAATTCGGATTTGACCAACTGTAGGTATTTATCTGCGTGTCGCCACTATAATAGCCAAGTTTATTACCATAGCTATCATATTCATAATATGAACTGCAACTTGCATCATATGCCCCTGATGCATCATAACAAAGCGTAACATCATTGCCATATTCGTCGCGCCCCCTAGTAACTTTTGTGTATAAAAGATTACCATCGTCATCATAGTAATAGTATGCTTCATGATAGAAACCATCCTCATCATAGTAGTTTTTTTCTTTTATTTTGCCGGTTTTGTCATAGAACTCTGTCCCGATACGTTGTCCGTCTTCATAAAAAGTAGCAGACCCTATATAAGATGTGCTATATAAACCATTCAATGCACCTTCATAACTCTTGTACTTAATATCTGGCTGATTAGTATATCCCTTATACCTACTTTCAACAATATTGCCATCTTCATCCAAAACATATTCATAACCATAAGCACTGAGAGAGTACAGAAAATGATCTTCTTCACTTGGATTTCGCGAACTACCTGTAATCCATTCATTATACGCGCCTGTTGCATTTTTTATAGTATATCCTATAGCACGGCCTTCTTCATCATAGTCAAATGTCAAAATACGATCTTCTATATTATGTAATGAACCTGCCTGATTCCAAATACCTTCTTCCAACAATTGTTGAGAAAAACTACAATCATCACATTCATCATAATGATACTGTGCTTTCACCAGACGACCATTATCCCATGTTAAATCCATATTTTGTCCGTAATACGATATGTCCTTTACAGAACCATCATTATTATATGACACATCCATATCCAACATTTCCAACATATCATCATATCCGCCAATCGTAACTAGTCCGCCGCTATAAGCAACCGTCTCTGTGCCATTTGATGAAACCGTTGTTGTTTTTGTGGATGAATTATATGCATGGCCGGTATCAAACTCGCCTTTCTCTTCCGTCACAATAGTGCCGTCTGATTTATATGTGATTGTCTTGTTTTCATTCACATTATCATAACCTGATTTGATTTTATCAACTGAAGGATTACCCGTATATGCGCCGGTATATGTAATCTTGCTTTTTATCTCTCCGCTTTCATTATACGTTGTAACCTCTGTTCTTGTCGGTGTTGCGCCTTCTGTATAAGCGCCCGTATATGTGGCATAAACCCTCGTGCCATTTCCATCATAGGTGGTCACATAAGTGTTTGTGGCCTCACCGACATTTGAACCGGATGTACTGTAATTTGTTTTTGTACTGTTTTTTGTTGCAGGGTCGGTTGTCGTTTCAGAATATAAATTTCCGTTAGAATAATATTTATAGTTTGTTTCATTTCCGTTCGAATCGCGTGTATAAACACCTCCGGATTGAATGGTTGTGCCATCTGCCTTATAATTCAAATCCGACAATGTCTCACCGTTGCTGTCATACTTCCTTTCATTTGAAACAGTTCCATTGGCACGCTTGGTCGTTTCTTGAATCAATTTTCCGTTGTCGTTATATGTTGAAACAACCGACCCTGTCACCGTACCTGATGAGTTCATCGTTGTTTTTGTGGTTGTGTTGCCGCTATATGTGTATTGTTCTGTTGAGCTCACATTGCCGTTAGAATAACTTTCTTTTTTATCTATCGTTCCATCGCTGTTATATGTTGTTTTAGAACCAGATGAAATTGTTGTTCCGTCACTTTGATAAGTCAAGCTTGTTGTCCTTGAACCATTTTTATACTCATTGTAACTGGACATTGTTCCATCTGCGCGATAAGTCGTTTTTGTTTCCTGTGCTCCTGTTTCCTGATTATAGGTATAAACAGTCTTAGCACCATTGCTAGAAACCTCTTCCACAAGCCGACCTAAATTGTCGTATTTATAATCTGTCGCAGAAGCTGCAGACACAATCGCCGTTGAAACGAGCAATGCACTGATAAATTTTGATATCTTCATGATTTTTCTCCTATTTGTTAAAACTAAAAAATTACCGCCTCATGAAGAAGCGGTCGGAGAGTTCCAAAATCATATACCGAGAAATGACTCCGACAGCCTTTAGGAAAAACCCTGTACATACGCCACCGGCTCCCCGAACCAACATCGGGGATAAAGTGCTCCTTTTAAAAAGAAAAAGGACAGCACAATTTGCAGTGTTATCCATCACTGCTCGGTATAATAAGCTTTGGAAAGCTCCGCGCCTTTTCTGACGCTTGATATAAAATTTCTTTCATATCCAATTCTTATTAAAGCATATTTTTATGAAAAAGTAAAGAAAAATTATTTTCGTGTTTGAAAGACCAAGACGGATTTTTGTTCGTCCGTCTTGATGCTTCTTTTTGCCGTCGCTTTTTACACTTTTTTGTTGTATTTTGATTTTATTTGGCGTATAAAGAAAAAAGTTTACATCAATTTTTTTAAGGGATAGATATGGCAAACCCGATTGATACAAAAATCATCAGCAAATTGGCTGAAATTTTGAACAAATCAAATTTAACCGAACTTGAATATGAAGATGAGACCGTGCGCATTTCGCTTGCGCGTCAAACAGGTCCGGCAGCTCTCACACCTCAGGTTGTGGTGGCTCAACCGGTGGTGGAAGAAAAAACAAAAGAGTCTGAAAAGAACTGCCACAAGAAGTTGAAAACCTCATTCAAGATTATCGCAATGATGAAAATGCCGTCAAGTCGCCGATGGTTGGTGTTGTCTATTTGGCGCCTAATCAAACAAGCCCGAATTTTGTGAAAGTTGGCGATGATGTTAAAGCCGGCGATACAGTTTGTTTGATTGAAGCAATGAAAACCTTTAACCCTGTCAAGGCTCATAAGAGTGGCCGTGTGACAAAGATTTTGGTTGAAGCGGGCGATCCTGTGGAATACGGCGCACCGTTGATTGTAATTGAATAACCTTTTGGGACTTTTTGATGTTTGAAAAACTTTTAATTGCAAATCGAGGCGAAATTGCCTTGCGTATTCAGCGCGCTTGTCGCGAAATGGGTATCAAAACGGTTGCGGTTCACTCTGAAGCAGATGCCGATGCCATGCATGTGCGTATGGCAGATGAAGCCGTTTGTATTGGTCCGGCCAAGGCCTCCGAATCATATTTGAATAAACCGGCGATTATTTCTGCGGCTGTCATCACGGGTGCAGACGCCATCCACCCCGGCTATGGCTTTTTATCTGAAAATGCCGATTTTGCGGAAATGGTGGAGCGCCATGGTATTGTCTTTGTCGGTCCGACCTCAAGTCAAATGCGTCTTATGGGCGATAAAATTGCGGCACGTGCTGCTGCTCAAAAGGCAGGTATGCCGGTTGCCCCCGGTTCGCCGGAGCTCAAAACACTTGATGAAGCATATGTTTGGGCAAAAAAAATCGGTTTTCCCGTGATTGTGAAGGCAAAAGACGGCGGTGGTGGCAAAGGTATGAAAATTGCGATGAAAGCAGAAGATTTGCCCGAAGCTTATTCGCTTGCTCGTGCCGAGGCAAAAGCCTCGTTTACGAGCGATGCGGTTTATCTTGAAAAATTTTTAGTCAACCCGCGCCACATTGAAATTCAAATTTTAGCTGACAGTTTCGGCAATGTGGTTCATTTAGGCGAGCGCGATTGTTCTATTCAGCGTGGCAATCAAAAAGTGATTGAAGAAAGCCCGTCGCCGGCTTTGAACGAAAGCGCGCGTCAAAACATCTGCAAAATTGTGCGCAAAGCCATCCAAAAAATAGGCTATACCAATGCCGGCACATTAGAATTTTTGTATGAAGATGGCAAGTTCTACTTTATGGAAATGAACACGCGTTTGCAAGTCGAGCATCCTGTGACCGAGGCTATCACGGATATTGATATTGTGCGTGAACAAATTCGTATTGCAAGCGGTGCCAAGCTCAGTTTTCGCCAAGAAGATATCACCTTTACGGGACACGCTATCGAATGCCGAATCAATGCCGAAAATCCGGAAACATTTTTACCGTCTCCCGGCAAAATTGAAGAATGGCATGCCCCCGGCGGTTTGGGTGTTCGGGTCGATTCTGAAATTTATTCCGGCTATACGATTCCTCCTTGTTATGACAGCATGATAGGAAAGCTTATAATTAGCTCAAAATCGCGTAGCGGTGCTATTATGCGCTTGCGCCGAGCTTTGGATGAATTTGTGATTATGGGCATAGACACAACCATCCCGCTTCTGCAGGAAATTATTTCTTCGCCTGATTTTATTGACGGCACGTATAATATTCACTGGCTTGAAAACTTTATGAAAAATCGCAATTCTTAAAAAGGTTGCTTCAAATGCCAAAAAAGCTGAATATTAAAGAGTTTTGCATTAACAGTTTGTCGTTCATGGCAAAGAATTTTGTGTTGCTTTTTCTGTTCGGTCTTGCTTCGTTTTCGGGTTCTTTTTTGAGCTTGAAATATGTGTTTAAGCATCAAATCGGCATGATGTTTTCATATGCTTTGTTTTGCTATTTCTTTTACTACGTTTTTGTGAGCCTTTATTATGAGCAAAAGCCAATTTTTACAAGCAAAAAGCTTGTCAATTCGCTTGTTAAAATGTTTGTAATCTTTGCGTTGTCTTTAAGCGCCGTGATTTTCGGGCACTTGTTTTTCAAGCTCTTAAAATATATGGCGCAATATTTGGTTGGTTTTCCGGATGTTTATAACCTCTTAAAAGATGTGTATCATTTTTTAAATGCATCAAGGGTAGGGCGTTTCCTGCTTTATATTCCGATGATTTTTCTCTTGACATTCACATTTTTCATTCCCGGATTTGCATGGATTTCAGCCATCAATGAAGGTGATGCGTCGCTCTGGTCGGCATATTCCAAAACATCCGGCAACTATCTTAAAATCACCATTATTTTACTGATTGTTTATGCGGTGTTGCCGTTTTTATTTTCGCTTTTGATTTTTCCTTCGCCCCTCTTTTTAAGCCTTTCAAATGCAGTCCTAACCATCATACAACTTGTTTCTTTCATCCGTTTGTATGATTTCTTTTATCAAGATTAGTCTTTTTTCTTTACTGAAGTCCTAAAATTTCGGCGATTTTTCCGGCGGTTGCTGAAATAGAGCCTGTGCCGTCAACGCATCTGAGCAATCCTTTTTGCTCAAAATAAGAAATCGTCGGATAGGTTAGTTGCCGATAGTTCACCAAACGATTTTTTACAGTTTCGCGGTTATCGTCGGCGCGCTTGATAAATTCTGTTCCACCGCATTTGTCGCAAACCCCGTAAATCTTCGGCTTAATATTTTTATCATGATAACCTTCGCCGCATTTGGCGCAAGTATAGCGCCCTAAGATACGCTCCATAATGATTTCATCAGGCACTTGTATTTCAATGGCGCAATCAAGCTTGATATATTTCGAACTCAAAATCTTTTCCAAAGCAAAAGCTTGCGGCAATGTGCGCGGAAAACCGTCTAAAATAAAGCCGTTTTGGCAGTCTGGCTCATCAATCCTGCGTGAAACCATATCAACAATCATCTCGTCGGTCGCAAATTCGCCTCTGTCAAGTGCGGCCTTCAAGTTGCGCCCGAAAGGTGTGTCTTTTGTGGCTTCGGCGCGTAGCATTTCGCCGGTTGATAAATGGCAAATATGCGCCTTCTCACGCAAAATGCGCGCCTGAGTACCTTTACCGCACCCGGGCGCACCCGTCAAAACTATTCTTAGAGGTTTTTGCATTTTAACGACGTTTCTTTTGGGCAATGAGAGAAGCCTTTTTAATGAGCCCCTCATATTGATATGCAATCAAGTGAGATTGGACTTGTGTCATAAAGTCCATCGTTACTTGCACGACGATTAAAAGCGTTGTGCCGCCCAAAACGAACGGAACGGAAAGTTTTGTAATCAAAATTTCAGGCAAAATACAAAGAGCAGTCAAATAAGCCGCACCTAAAACCGTCAAACGTGTAATCACATAATCCAAATATTCGGCTGTGCTGTTACCCGGACGAATACCTGCAATAAACCCACCATGTTTTTTGAGGTTATCAGCTGTTTCTTCAGGGTTAAAAACAACAGCTGTGTAGAAAAATGAGAAGAAAACAATGAGCAATGCATACAAAATCAAATAAAGCGGTTGCCCGTGACCGAGCCATTGGTTCAAAGTTTGCACCCAAGACGGACCGTTTTGTGCCGAAAAGTTTGCAATCGTAATCGGTAAGAGCAAAAGTGAACTTGCAAAAATCGGCGGAATAACACCGGTCGGGTTGATTTTGAGCGGTAAGTGAGAGCTTTCGGCCGCTGTCATACGCATACCGACTTGGCGCTTCGGGTATTGAATCACAATTTTGCGTTGAGCGCGCTCGACAAACACGATGATATAAATCAAAGCAAGAGCCATCACAAGCAAGAGTGCAATTACTGTCATCGACATAGACCCGATTCTTCCCAACTCAAAAGTTTTTGCAAGAGCTGCCGGAATGTTAGCAATAATACCGACAGTAATGATAAGTGAAGACCCGTTACCAACCCCGCGGGAAGTGATTTGATCACCGAGCCACACAACAAACATCGTACCTCCGACCAAAGAAACGATCGTTGTAAAGCGGAAAACAAAGCTCGGAATAACAACAGCAGATGTACCGCCCACACCCGTAATGCTTTCCAAACCGGCGGCAATACCATAACCTTGAATGATGGTGATAAATACCGTCAAAACTTTGGTATAATGCGTTACCTTACGATGTCCGGCTTCACCTTCTTTTTTCAAAGCCATTAGGGACGGAATGACGCTTTGTCCGAGCTGAATGATAATTGAAGCAGAAATATAAGGGAAAATGTTTAATGCAAAAATTGTCATACGGGACAGTGCACCACCTGAAAACATATTAAACATTCCCAAGATACCGCCCGAATGTTGAGAAAACACTTCGGATAAAACACCTGCATCAATCCCCGGCAACGGAATGAACGTTCCAAGCCTGAAAATGATGAGTGCCAAAATCGTAAACCACAATCTTTTCTTGAGGTCTTCTGCTTTGCTGAATGCCGACATATCTAAGTTTGCGGCCATTTTCTCTGCCATTGATACCATTATTTTTTCCTTTATTTATCTAATTTCGAAACAAAACATCGGACTTATAAACAAATCCGTTCATTGCAATGTAATACATTAAAACAAAATATTTAAGGCTAAATTACGCTTTATCCTCAAAAATCTGAACAATTTTTTATTTTAAATCTGCTTTTTTAATCACTTTTTGCATGAGTGTTGAAAAGGCATAATTTTTGAGCTCTTGAGGTTTGATAAAAAATCCGTCTTGAACAATCTCATCACACGCTATGGTGCAAATTTTTAAGTTCATATCAATGTGTGTAAAAATGTGTGAAACGCTTAAACCGGTATCGACAGCCTCATCAAAAATCTTTTTTTCGCTCCAAATAAATTCATAAAGCCCTGAGAGCAAGCCTTTTTCCGTCCGTTTTCTGATTAAAATTTCGCCTTTTGAATTTTCAATGATATAAACATATCCGTCAAATTTTTTCTTGGCTGTTTTTTTGCGTGCGGGAATCAACTCCAAATCAGGTCCCCCTTTAGATTTGCAAAATTTTTGCACAGGGCAAATGGCGCACATCGGTTTTTTAGGTGTACAAATCGTTGCGCCCAAATCCATAATAGCTGAAGCATAATCTGCCGCGTGCTTTTTGTCTGTTAGGGTTTCGGCTTTTTGCCTGATTTGTGCCATAATCTCATCTTGCGGTGATGTCAAATGATAAAGCCGGCAGATAATGCGTACAACATTGCCGTCAACAACTGTTTCGGGGGCATTAAAAGCAAGCGCCAAAAAGCTTGCAATGGTGTATGGCCCGAGGCCTTTGAGTTTCAAGACATCTTCCTTTTTTTTGGGAAAAATGCCTTGAAAATCACCGACAATCATTTGCGCACTTTTATGGAGCGAACGTGCACGCGTATAATAGCCTAAACCCTGCCAATAAAGATTGACTTCTTCTTGCGATGCTTTAGCCAAACTTTCAATGCTTGGAAATCGTTTAATAAACCGGTCAAAATAAGACAACACGGTTTTAACTGTTGTTTGTTGAAGCATCAATTCCGAAACAAGCACAATGTAAGGATTCGGATGTGCACCGCCCTTAAACCGCCACGGCAAATCCCGCCCGTTTTTTTCATACCAGCTTAAAAGCAATTTTGCAAATTCGTTTTCCATCAAATCAAATCCCTGTTTTGAACAGATTGCCTTTAAGCGATGGTTCAACATCGGCAAATGTCATCAATTTTTTTGCAATTTCTTTGACTTGCTCTGCGCTGTATGGCTTATAACAAAAATCCATCTGATAATATGAGGCATGCACATCTTTGGCAACACTTGCTGCGCAAAACGGCAGTTTGTCGAACATCATTGTCTGGCAAGGCACGGATAGTGCTTCAAAGTGTTTGCCGTCTTTTGAAAGAGAAATCCATTTTGGCTCACCGTCACAGTGTGCGCAATCATTTTTTCTGATACATACGGCGCTTGTAAAAAGCGGCACATCTTGATAAACAATAAATGAAGTTGGCAGAAAAGCTTTATTTGCAAGCTCTTTGATGTTTTCTGCCGTATCTTCCATAGCAAATGAAATGCGCCTTGCGTTGATATTGCATGCCATCATCATCGCTTCCGTATTTAAGGTGTAGATAAACGGCGCAAATGAAACATCATATATTTTTGAATCAATTATTTGCAAACCCCAATAGTTTGCAACTTCCAATTTTTTGAAACCCAAATCCATCAATTTTTGGATGGACGGCATCAAAAGCTCAGGCTTTCGGCAAACGGTTGGCAATGATATGCGAATCTTTTCAAAGGGCAGGGTGGAGAGCCTTTCAAAATCCGGCTTGTCATCAATCAAATAAATAATCTCATTAAAGAGCTCAAGCTCAAGTTCATCTAAAAGGTGAAGATTGTCCGTTTTGATAACCCAACCTGTTTTTTGGCTTTCAAGCGGCTTTGGCAAATAAGAGAGAGTGCCTTGTTTTAAATCAGGCTTGATTTTTTCATATAAACCGCGTCTTAAATCGTTGATTATTGACGCCGGCACAAAAAGACCTGAAGGATTTTTGAGCTCAAAAATCCCAAGTTCAAAAGCCGTTTCTCCTGTTTTTTGAAAGCTTTTCAAAAAGGCGTCATAAACTTTGTTTAAATCTTTGGCTTTTTCAAACACGCCCATAACCTCAAAAGAAAATCCTTTGGAATTGGCGACAATCTTATCTTCGAAAACTTCAACTTTAACATCAACATTTGTTTTGTTTTGAAATTCTTTGGGTTTGGGCTTTGCGTAATTATAAGTCCCTTTAACTTTTGAAGATGATGCCAAATAAACATTCATATCTTTCTTTAAGGTCGGATAGCCTCTGGGCAACTCAATTTCAACGGCAATATTTTTTTGTGCCTCAAACACGTTTTTGCCGTTTTGCCTGATGCTTTGAATCGAAAATCCGAAAGGCTTTTCCTGCCCCTCAACATCAATTTGCAACCCGTCAAATCGCCCGAATGAATGTGTCGGTGTAAAAATGAGTTTGCCTTTTGATATGTTTTCAATTTTGCCGATTTTCAGCCCTCTGTGGCCGACAAAGTCAAGATCGACTACATCTTTGTTTTTGCCTAAAACGTGAAGTTTGCACCACGGACGCGAAAAAATCTGTTTGATGTTTGCAGCTTTTGATTTATCGGGGTTTTTCCCGTCTAAAATTTGCCTGTAATAATCAGTCACGGCGCCGACATAAAGCGCTGTTTTTTTGCGTCCTTCAATTTTAAGTGATGTCGCTTTGATTTTTAGAATATCTTTTTCAAGCGCCATATCTTTCATTGAAAAAATGTGCTTTCCATCGCCTTGTTGCTCAAAACAAGCTCTGCATGGATACAAACACTTTCCTCTGTTGGCGCTTTTGCCGTATTCGATTGCCGAAAATTCGCAAATTCCGCTATAAGAATAGCAGAGTGCCCCATGGATAAAAACTTCCGTTTCCAAACCTTCAATGCTTGCAATATCATTGATTTCTTGCAATGTGAGTTCGCGCGCCAAAACCACGCGTGAAAATCCGAGATTTTTCAAAAACAGCGCCCCCTCTTTGTTGTGCACGGCCATTTGCGTGCTGGCGTGCATCTGTATTTCGGGGTATTGTGTTTGAATGATATGCGCAACGCCCAAATCCTGCAAAATAACGGCGTCAACTTTGCATTTTGAACATATATCAAGGTTTTTAACCAAATCAGGCAGTTCATGCTCTTGCAAAACCGTATTGATGGTCACATACACTTTGCGCTTTAAGTGGTGGGCATAAGCAGTGATTTCATTAAGCTCGTTTTCATCAAAATTGGTTGCACTGGCGCGTGCCGAAAAATTCTTTAAGCCCAAATAAATCGCGTCAGCGCCATAATACAGCGCCGCATATGCTGCCTCAATATCACCGGCCGGAGCCAAAAGTTCTGTTTTCATCATGTTTTTTTCTCTATCCGCTAACCGCTCAAAAGTCAAGAAAAAAGCGCACCTTAAAAAAAGGTGCGTTTTTCCATTATTACAAGCAAAGGTTTTTGGGCTCAATGTTTTCCTTAACACGTGTCGTGAGAATATCACCATCTCTTAAAATGGTGTCAAATTTAACATAAAGCGGTTTTATTTTAACAATTTTATGGAGTTTAGGTGAAATGATTAAAGCATATATCAAAAGAAAATTGGGGTTGCTTTTGTGGGTTGAAAAGCAAAAAATAATTCAAAAAAATCCCAATGCCGTTGTTTTAAAAGAAATTGAACAAATTGAAAAAGAACCTCATCTTAATTTGTGGCGAAAATACGATGAGTTGCTCGCTATACACGCAAAAGCGGTTAAAATAAGCCTTATTGATAAAAGCCCTGAATAATCAGGGCTTCAAATTATTTGCCGAGTTTTTTATCAAGCCTTTCAAGCTCATCGATATATGATGAAATGAGCTTCAAACCCTTAGCCCAAAACTTAGGATCATTCGGGTTCAAATCAAACGGTTTTAAGATTTTTTCATAATCACCGATAGCCGTTTGGCTCAAAAGGTGTAAATACTTTTTAGGGAAGTCTTTGACTTTGCCTTCCTGATAAACCTGATAAAGCGAGTTGACCAAACAATCCGCAAACGAATAAGCATAAACATAAAACGGCAAGAAAAAGAAGTGCCCGACTCCAGACCAGATGTATTTAGCATCATCACCCACTTCAACATAATCGCCCAAACTGGCTTTCATTTCTTCCACCCAAATTTCGCATAAACGTTCTTCTGAAAGCTCGCCTTTTTTGCGCTCCTCGTGCGCCCGTGTTTCAAAAAAGTGGAATGCGATTTGGCGGATGGCGGTATTAATCATATCATTAACCTTTGATGCAATCAGGCAAAGTTTTGCCTTGTCATCTTTCAAGTTTGAGAGCAACCCTTGAAAAACAAGCATTTCGCCGAAAACGGAAGCCACTTCTTCGGTTGTCATGCGCGAATGTTCATTCAAATCGCCGTTTTTGAGCCTCAATTGGTGGTGACAGCCATGCCCTAATTCGTGCGCCAATGTCAAAACATCATTTTGTTTGCCCACAAAGTTTAAAAACAAATACGGATGCTCGCTTGCAATCGGCCCGCTGCAAAACGCACCGCTTCTTTTGCCGTCACGCGGCGGCACATCAATCCAGCCTTTTTTGAAGAAATCATCGGCAATTTTCTTCAAGTCCGGCGAAAATTTTTCATACCCGCTCAAAACGGTTTTAACGGCCTCATCCCAAGTGTATGTTGCATCAGCCGAAAAGGGCAGAGGGGCATTTCTGTCCCAATAGCTGATTTTTTTTACCCCAAGCCATTTGGCTTTGAGCTTATAAAAGCGGTGTGCGATATTTTTATAATTGTCTTTAACGGTTTTGGCAAGCGTGTCAACAACCTCATCTTTGACATCTTCTGCCATGTTGCGTGCTGAAACAGGCTTTTGAAATCCGCGCTTATTGTCTTCAATCGACTTGTCTTTAATAACCATATTATAAATCAGCGTAAAGAGCGGCGCATTTTCTTTAGCAACGCGGTTTAATTCCGCACCTGCTTTATGGCGCGTATTCGCGTTTTTATCTAAAAGCAGTTTTGAAATTTCGGCATCATTATATTTTTTGCCGTCAATAGTGTATGAGAGCCTTGAAGATGTTTCTTCATAGAGCCTGACCCATGCCTCGGATGAGGTCACAGATTTTTCAAGCAAAACTTCTTCGACTTCTTCGGAAAGTTCATATTTTTTATATTTGCGCACGCGTTTGATAAACGGTTTATAAAAAGCAACCTTTTCATTTTTGAACCACTCGTTTATTTTTGATTCCGGCAATTTGTTGAGCTCTAATGAAAAGAAAACCGTGGGCTTGGCAAAATCTGTCAGTTTTTCTGATATATTTTGATAAAAAATCATGGCTTCGGGATTTTTCATCTGCGTTGACATATTAAGATATGCAAATCCGCCCAATCTTCCGCCCAAAACAGAATTTTTTTCCAAGAGTTTTAAGGCGCTCAAAAATTCTTCGGCAGATAATTTTTCAAGCTTGCCCTTAAAATTTTTTTGCAAGGCAAGTGCATTTTTCTTATATCGGTTCAAGTCTTTTTCAATCTGCGGGTCATTAAGGCCTTTGTATAAATCCGATAAATCCCAAGCTGGCAAATTATTTAATTTCGTCATTTTTCTTTTCCTCTGATTGCATTTCAAGTTCAATTCCTTTTTTGTTCAATTCTTCCATTTCCTGCACAATATTTTGATGTTTCGAATAGAAAGCCTTGAGTTCTTCGTCATCGGGCTCAATTTCTTTGTCTAAAACAGGCTCAAAATAATAGTTGGCATAGGGTGTATCTTGGCGCCCTTCAAGCCATAAAACAAAGCCGTCTTTGATGACCTTAAAATCGCAGGCATTGTTTTGCACAATGGCTATAACTTGACACCAAACGCTTTTCTTTTCATGGCAGGCATAAAGCTTGTCCATTAATTGGTGCGTGCAGGGAATAAATCCGCGTTCCAATCTGTCTGCGCGCGGTGCAAAAAAGATAATCGCCAAAAACGCAAAATAAAGGGCAAAAATCACCCCGCACACAATCCAAAAAAGATGTTTTTTGATTTTTTGAAACATTTCAATCTCCTAAAATAAGGATAAATTAAAACGCCTCACAAAAAGTGTCAAGCGTTTAATTTGAAAAAAATCTCAATATTATTTATAGCGAAGCTTAAACGTATTGCCTGTCGGTTTTGATATTGCCGCTGCTTCTTCAATGGTGTATATGCGGCGTTGATATGGATTTCCGTCTTTATCAAATACGCCGATTTTTTTACCATCAAGATAAACAATTTGACGACCTGACAAATCATATTCATACGTATAGGTTGTGCTGACATATTCATCATTCTCATATAAACCCTCAGTTTTGGCAATTAATTTTCCATCAGCATCATAAGTATATATCGTATTAAAACTCTTTGAAGGCGCATAATAGGAAAGTTTACCATCAGCAGTATAAAAAGGAGTCATGACATCTTTACTTTCAAAAACATCACACTGTCCATCTTCCATACAATATTTGCTTTGGGTTATTCGTGTAAAATCTCCGATTCTATGACCCGCTTCATCATAAGTATATGAATTGCTTGATGTCGAATTAATTTCGCCACTCGAATCTTTAATTGTTTCTGAAATCGGGTTTGCATAAACATCAAAAGCAGTTATTGTGATGGCGTTTGCATAATCTGCAATTTTACCATTTTCAAACTTAGTGTTTGTTTCTTGTATAATATTATTTTCTTCATCATAGACATAATCATACTTATTCGCCGTATTAAAAGTTAGATTTGTTATGGTTTCAGACAAAAGTTTATTACCATCGTAAACATAAACGATATTGGCAGGATGACCCCCATCACAGTCACTACAATAAGCGCTTTCAACAACGCCTGTTTCAGTATTAAATGTATAATTAAAAGAAGAAGTTCCATTAGTGTGTCTGCCAGTACCCTGAGCACTTGTCGGCAAAGGTGTGTCATTAGAATCATAAATATAACCTATATCATAAGCATAACCATAGGAAGTTTCTACATGTGTTGACGATAACTTTGAATCTTCATATTTATATGTATAAGTCTCTGGTCCCCAATAGGTATTTTCTTTTTTTTCAACCAATTGCCCCTGAATATTAAAAGTATACAATACTTCTTCTACATCATCGTAGTATACGTTATCAGATTGTTGAATAAGCTTTTCACAACAATAATTATTGCATTTTTTTGAACAGTTTACGGCAGCAAAAAGCCCACTTGGAAAAGTTATGGCTAAAATTAGAATGATGTCAGATATTAAAATCCATTTTTTCATAAATTTTCTCCTGTTTTCTCTTTCTTACGTCATCCTGAGCTTGTCTCAGGATCTCCTTAGATCCCGAAATAAATGGAGCTCGATAAACTCGCTCATCTTTGATTCCGGGATGACGAGAAAGCCTTGAACAAGTCTTCCATGACGTTCTTATTGTTTACGTCATTAAAAAACCGCACTTCATCAGAGCGGCGGGGAGTTCAACAATCACATAGTGGTAATGACTCTGAGGGTCTTTAGGAAAATCCTTGTACATACACCATCAGCTCCCCACTTTTTGCGGGGAATTTCGATACAAAAAAACA